>CAZRNC010000144.1:0-6970 GCA_964601285.1 uncultured Thermomicrobiales bacterium
TCGTCGTCTGCGACAATCTCTGCTGCAAGATGGAGTACATGCAGGTCCAGCGTTGCGCCGTCCTGGACAACTTCGCGTGCCACATCAACAAACTTCTGGTTTCCTGGCGCGGCGGCCGACTGCACATAGAGCAGCCTGGCCCGCTCATCCTCAGGGTGGCGATCAAACCAGGATTTGGAAAGCTCAAAAGATGCTTCGGGAGCAATTGCCCGACCGCGGGTGATCGCTTCTGGCAAAAATGGGACCAGCTCGACTTCAGGCTCCTGGTCCAACAGTTCCCGGGCATGGGCGAGCAGCAGGTCCACGTTTCCTGGATTGAGTGAAACGCCAAGCGAACGCACCATCAATGGCAACGGTTCATCGTCCAACTCGTATAACTGCGAGAGTGATGAGTAGAGACTGCGAGCCTGATCGACATTCCCGAAAGAAATCTGCATCTCGGCCATACGGACAAAACCGGCCCGGTAATCAGGCTCCTCACTGCAAAGAATGAGTGACAGGTCGAGTCCAGACTGTATCTGCCCATCCCGGATGTATTGCTCTGTGGATCGAACCAGCCGTTGCGAGCCTGGTGAGAGATCGTTGACGCCCGGTAGTGGAAGCGTGAAGTGGACCAGCACGTCTGGCTCGTCGAACGGGATTTCTTCGTTCGTGGAATCTGGCGCCGTCGGGACTCCGCGGATGTGGACGATCTTGCGGGCGAGCGCCTGAACCTCCGGATGGTTCGGACTTGCGTCCAGTGCTTCCTGGAGCAAATCCTCTGCGTCGTCGACCTGGCCGGCGTCCAGATAGGCTGCGGCTACGCTAAGAATGTGGTTTAGCTCAAAATCCGCAGGCAGTTCGCCAGTGCCAATGAGCATCGCGGTATCTGGCCCCTGGCCAACGGTACCGTCCATGAGTTCCCTCCCGAAGCGAGCGCCACCAGACCGGAGCTTCAATCTCCAATGCGTCGCACGTTTCGAGTATAGGATTTGGAGGCTGCTCTCCCAATAGTACTAAGGGATGGAATGGGTACCGGACTGGCTGTTACCGCTGACCCGACCGGCTCTTGCGAAGCTGTTGAACGTTCGTTCCTCGAGTCCGGAAATCGGCTGCATCGAGGTACACAAGCTGGGAAAGCTGACTATCCAGCAACCGTGAGCGAATCCGGCCATCAAGCTTGTCGAGGTCGATGTTGGTCGTGAACACCGTCGGCAAGCGTTCCATATAGCGATGGTTGATGATCTGGAAGAGCTTCTCGCGTGCCCACGGGGTAGTGTTCTCGGTTCCCAGGTCATCGAGAATCAGCAAGTCGGTTGAACGGACCGCGTTGAACCTGCGGTCGTAGGATGAACCGGAGTCCGGTCCAAACGTCGCCCGGAGATAGTCAAGCAGGTCAGGTACGACTGTAAAGATCGGACGCATCTGCTGAGTTTGCAACGCATGGTTGGCGATGGCTGCTGCCAGGTGCGTCTTGCCACAACCGTATGGGCCAACCATGACCAGCCACCCGTCCGGGTTCTGGCCAAACTCGTACGCCATTTCGTAGGCTGCGCTGGTTCCACGAATCCCGGAATCGAAACTGTCGAAGGTCCACGTTCCGATGATGTCCATGTTGCTGAACTCACGAAGATCCCGGTGAGCCAGCTCCCAATGCTCATCGATTTTGCAGGTGCAAGGGATAAGCCGGCTGAAGTTTGGGCTGCCCACCGGCGCATCCTGACGGACGAATCCGGCACCGTGGCAGAGCGGGCAGTCACTCTCGCCGGAATCTGGAAGCATATTTTCCGGAGATGTACTTTTCGGGATCGAGATGCCCCGCATCAGTTCGCCGATCGGTTTCATTGGACTTGCCCTCCGAGGTCCAGTTTTCGAGAATGCGTTGAATATATCGCCAGCTTCGACGGTTGTAGGAAACTGCCTCGCCAATTGCCTCGCTGATCCATGCTTCCGGATAGAGATCCAGCGCCTCGACCAGTTTGCCGGCCATGATCGGCGTCAAAATGCCGATGTTCTGCTCGTAGAGATTGAAGACGTCTGGCCGCTCGGGCCGCAAATGTGTCTGTCCTTCAATGATGCCGGGTTCGTCAAGGAGTGTGCCATCTACCGGTGTCGACCGTGATGCACCGGTCAGGAACCAAACACGATCCTCTTCATCATTCAACGCGATGAGTATTCCACGAGCGACCGCTGATCGCAGGGCAACCCTGATCCGTTCGCCGGGATCACGGTCGGAACCATCACCTCTGGCCCCACGGAGCAGGGCGCTATCGGCGAGGACCACAGCCTGTTCGACCGGCCGGATTTCTCCACCGAGAGCAGCTACGGTCAGGACAGCCTTGATCTCGAGCGGGTCCCACAGCCGTTCGACAATATTCCTGACAAGTTCTGGCGAAGGAGCATGGACTGCCTCATCGGCCGGCACAGCATTCGTCTTTCGTTGCGACATGAACAGTTAGAGATCCGGCTCGCGATAGACCTCGAGGTCATCGAAGCGGGCGTTCTTGTTGGAGAAGCGCAGGTGTACCGTCCCGGTAGGGCCATTGCGGTGCTTGGCGACGATCAGGTCGGCGATGTTCTTGCGCTCGGTATCAGGATCGTAGATCTCTTCGCGATAGATGAACATCACGATATCCGCGTCCTGCTCGATTGATCCGGACTCTCGAAGGTCGGAGAGCATCGGTGTATGCGACTGCCGGCTTTCCACAGCACGTGAGAGCTGGGCAAGAGCTACCACCGGAACATCCAGCTCACGGGCAAGTCCCTTGAGCGATCTGGAGATTTCCGAAATCTCTCCAACACGGTTGTCGGTTCGTCTGCTGGATGTCAGCAACTGGAGATAGTCAACAACCAGCAGGTCCAGCCCATGCTCGGCATGAAGCCGGCGGGCTTTGGAGCGAATCTCCATGATGTTTGCACTGGCGGTGTCATCCAGGAAGATCGGTGCCTCGGAGAGCCGGCCAAACGCCTGGACAACCCGGCCCCATTCGCTGTCGTCGATTTGGCCAAGCCGCATCCGGTGGGAATCAATACCGGTTTCCATCGATAGCAGCCGCTGGACGATCTGTTCGTTGGACATTTCGAGAATGAACATGCCAACGCTTTTGCCATGGCGCACGGCAGCGTTGTAGGCGAGACCGAGACCCAATGCTGATTTACCAACAGCCGGCCGGGCGGCGATGATAATCAGGTCGGAACGTTGCAATCCGCCGGTGAGTTTGTCGAGATCCTGGAACCCGGTCGGCACGCCAACGACAGCACCGCGCTGCTGTTGCAGGGTGTCCAGCCGGTCGAAGTAGGATTCCAGAACATCCCGGATCGGCGTGAAGTCGCGGACGGTTCGCGTCTGCGACACGGCGAAAATCTGCTGCTCTGCTTCATCCAGCGCAGTTTCGACGTCTGCCGAACGATCATAGCCAATGCGGACAATCTCGGTTCCGGCGTCAATCAATCGGCGCAGGGTTGACGTACGTTCAACGATCCTGCCGTAGTACTCAACATGGACCGAGGTGGGAACCGAAGCGATGAGTTCGGCGAGATATGCCTCTCCGCCGGCTTCATCGAGCTTATTGTTTCGCGAGAGTTCGTCGACCAGCGTGATCAGGTCGGTTGGCTCGCGGCGGTTATATAGCGTGAGAATGCCGTCGTAGATAACGCTATGGGCCGAGCGGTAAAAATCGTTCGGCCGCACATAGGATGCAATCCGGATGATGGCATCACGGTCGATCATCAGCGATCCGAGGACGGATTGCTCTGCCTCCATGTTGTGTGGTGGAAGGTGATCGACCGTCTGCACAACCATAGTCAGGTTATCCGGTTTCGTCTGTCTCGACTGCTACTTCTTCAACAACGTCTTCGACTGCATCTTCAACTTCAACGGAGTCGACAGCTCCGTCTTCGTCTTCCTCGCTGGTTACCGAAAGTGCCGGTGCATCCGGGTCGTACACGCGAACCGAAACCTCGGGAACGAGGCGTCCAACCAGCCGGACCGGTACCTGGAACTCGCCAATCGTGCGGATCGGCTCATCCAGCTCAACCTTGCGGCGGTCGATCTCTTCGCCCAATGCAGAAGAAAGCTGATCTGCGATGTCGGAGGACGTAACGGAACCGAAGAGCCGGCCCTGTTCGCCAACCCGTGCGACAATCTCCAGCTTTGTGGCCGCAATGCGGTTTGCCAGATCGCGCATTTCTTCTTCAAGCTTGGCGATACGACGTGCATCAGCTGCCTGTCGCTCTTCAACCTGCTTGACCATGCCGGGGGTGGCCATCTCGGCGAACCCCTGCGGAATCAGGTAATTCCTGGCGTAACCATCCTTGACGGTCTGAATCGTCCCGGCATCGCCGAGCTTTGGAACATCCTGTGTCAGAACAACCTTCATTGTGTTTCCCAGCCTCGCGCTTCCCTGTTTGTACGGGTCGAAACACCCGTAGCAATTCACCCCAATGTAAGCCTGGATGTACGTACACACACCCCGCCGAATAAGGAAGTATACAAACTGCCGCTACTCCTGTGACAGATCAACAGAATCACGGTAGACCTCGTAGAGTGCGATCGATCCGGCAATCGCTGCATTTAACGATTCAATCTGGCCGGCCATCGGAATCGACACCAGCAAATCGCAATGTTCCCGCACCAGCCGGCGGAGTCCACTCCCTTCAGATCCGACGACGAGCGCAACCGGCGCAACGACATCTGTTTCAAACAACGGTGCGGATCCGGCTTCTCCCGCCAGGCCGACTGCCCAGAACCCTGCCGCCCGGGCACCGTCCAGCCAGCGAACGATGTTGGTCTCGACCGTGATGTTCAGATGTTCAACAGCCCCGGAAGATGCATTGACCACCGCCGGCGTAATGCTTGCCGACCGGTTCTGTGGGATCACAACCAGCGCTACCCCGGTCGCCTCGGCAGCCCGCAACAATGTGCCAACATTTCGCGGGTCTTCAATGCTATCCAGCACCAGGATGATCGACCGGTCGCCGGCGAGCCGCCGGAGATTGACCGTCGAAACATACGGATAGGCAGACGTCTCCAGCAGCACACCCTGATGGCCGGCACCGGCGTTCTCATCAATTCGCTCCCGTGGGACGCGCTCGATGATGATCTTCGCGGACCGTGCAAGCTGCTCGATCTCCCGCATACGTTGATCGGCCTCGACATTCTCGGCGATGAGCAGCCGTCGAGGTCGCCGTCGGCCGGCGCGCAGTGTTTCTCGCACTGCGTTCCGGCCGTAGAGAATGTCTCCACCAGGCCCGGTCCGGCGGTGTGCTGCCGGCCTGGGGCGTCTATTTTTTCCGGCGCCAGACCGGTCCGTCGGCGGTGTCCTCAACAGATACTCCTAATTCAGCAAGTTGATCGCGCAACTGGTCTGCAAGTGCCCATTCCCGTTTGGATCGCAGCTCGGTTCGCAGATTGACAAGCAGATCAATAAACGGTGCGGCGTCTTCTGGTGCTCCATCTCCGGTTTCCGGAATCAATCGCAAACCGAGGATGGCGGCGATTTCGAGCATCGCCTGTTGGGCAGCAGCCCGGTCGGCTAATTCTGTCTGATTGGCCAGCCGGGCAAGGTCGAACAGCACAGAAACTGCGACCGGTGTGTTGAAGTCGTCGTCCATGGCTGCCGTGAATTGATCCCACGCGCCCTGGATCTGTGCCGTAGTAGCCTCAGATGCTGGCTCGTTGGATGTGACGATTTCGCGTACGGCGTTCTGCAGGCGTTCCAGTCCACGTGCTGCTGACTCAAGACCGGCTTCGGTGTAAGTCAACGGATGGCGGTAGTGTGTCTGCAGGGTGTAGAGCCGGAAGGCGTCGGCCAAGCCTTTCTCGAGAATTTCGGCAATCGTCACCAGATTGCCGATTGACTTGCTCATCTTCTCACCACCAAGCTGGAGCAAGGCATTGTGCATCCAGTAGCGGGAGAATGGCCGCGCATCATCGAACGCTTCCGACTGTGCGATCTCATTCTCATGGTGCGGGAAGATCAGGTCAGCGCCGCCACCGTGGATGTCGATCTGACTGCCGAGGTGCCTGCGGGCCATCACCGAGCACTCGATATGCCAGCCGGGACGTCCCGGACCCCACGGCGACTCCCAGAATGGTTCGCCCGGTTTAGCTGCCTTCCAAAGGGCGAAGTCCATCGGGTGTTCCTTGCGCTCGTCAACCTCGATCCTCGCACCGGCAAGCAGGTCTTCAAGCTTGCGGTGGCTCAACTTGCCGTATTCCTCGAAGTGGTTCACGCGGTAGTTGACATCGCCCTCGGCGGTCGGATAGGCGAATCCGCGCTCGATCAGACCCTCGATCATCTCGATCATGTAGGGAACTTCTTCGGTAGCCCGCGGGTAGTAGGTCGCCGGCAGGTTGTTGAGGGCGCCGATCTCCGATTTGAAGTTTTCGATCATCTCCTCAACCAGCTCCATTGGATCGAGATTCTCGGCGTTGGAGCGGTTGATGATCTTGTCGTCGATGTCGGTGAAGTTCTGGGCGTGGAATACGGTGTAGCCCTTCCACTCCAGGTAGCGACGGATGACATCGAAGGTAATGGCTGATAGCCCGTGGCCGATATGGGCATCGGAATAGGGCGTTACGCCGCAAACGTACATTTTGACGGTGTTTGGCTCGATCGTTTCAAACGGCTCTTTGGAGCGGGACATCGTGTTGTAGACAGTCAGCGTCATCTTCATATCTCCGGTCATGATCGGCGCACTGTGCGCCGGGATGAAAAAACGGGGCAAGGCACGTCATGCCATTCCCCGTTTTGCATTCGGCATATGGTCGGGCGATCGCGGAAGACGATCGTCCCGGTGCGCTAGCTGTCTGCCGCTGTCGCGGTTTCTTTCTTCGCCGGAGTGCTGGTGGTGGTCTTGTCTGAACTATCGCTGGTCGAACTCGTTGCCCCGTCGGAAGCCGAGCCTTTGCGATTGTCGGTGATATACCAGCCGGATCCCTTGAAGATAACGCCTGCCGGATGCAAAACGCGCCGAATGGCGCCACTAC
>CAZRNC010000145.1:0-6954 GCA_964601285.1 uncultured Thermomicrobiales bacterium
GAGCCTGCCCTGAGCAACGTCGAAGGGATGACAATCTAAACGCCGTTCTTCTCTGCTTACGTACGACGTTCCTGGATTAGTTGGTACTACCGGCTGGCGCGATAGAGTCCGATGCCGAGGCTCAACATGCCGGCGACCAGGATGACTGCACCAACATAGGCGAGATAGATCAGCGCGTTCGGCTCGGTGGCGTCCGGCGATAGCACCGACAGGAAGAACGCCACCGGTAGCATGATCGCCGCGATTGGCACCGAGGATCGGGTCAAACTCTTGACCCGATCCGACAGTTGCGCCTCGTCGACATAGCGCAGAAACACCAGAGAAAGGACCAGCAGAACGGCGGCGTGGGCATGTCCGGCCCGCCAGAGATCCTGACGCAACGGGTTATCCCGGTAGCCATCAACATCACTGATCAGCATCGTCAGCAGGCTCACCCCGCCAAAAACCACCGTCGGAAAGATAATCAGCAGAATCGCGGCAAGCCGTCGTGATTCCCGAGACATCTTCGTCACTCCTTTCCGCGCTTTCATTGCGCGATATGAGACGGCGTGGACCGTCGGAATGAGTACCGGCTAAACTGGCTATCGTCCTTCGACTCTAAAACAACCTGTCTGTTTGTCAATTTCCGCGTATTGCTGCCGGATTGAATAACCCCCGGCAGAGATCCCGTTCGGTGACATAGAATTGGCGATGCCGTCTGCGCTGGCCGGGTGTGGGCGGCTCTGTCTATGTGCAATGAGGTAGGGCGATGGAGCCGGCGAATAGCGGGCCGTTCTGGCAATTCAAGCTGGGTCGAGAGAATGGGCTGGCCTTCTGGGGGATGATCTTCCTGGAGGGGTCGTTTGCTGCCTATATGCCGATCTGGACGCTCTTTATGGAAGAGCTTGGCGCGCCGATCACGCTGATTGGTTTGCTGCTGGCCTTTGGCGGCATCATCCGCTTCTTCATCCTGTTGCCGACGGCCAGCCTGGCGCGACGATTCGGGGCGAAGCAGCTCCTGCTGGTTTCCCGTGCGGTTGCCTTGCTTGGCATCGGTACTGCTGCGATTGCCCAAAGCTGGTATTGGCTGTTCCCGGCGATGGTCGGCATTGCGATTGGCTCGATGGCCTTCCCGATTGTCCTGTCACATGTGGCGTCGAACGCCGGCAAGGAGCGGGTGCGGGCATTTGGCCTGATTATTACGATCGGACCTTCGATTGCGTTTGGCGTTGCGCCGTTGCTTTCGAGCATCCTGATTTCCATGTTCGGGTTGCGTTCGCCGTTTGTGCTGTCGGTCGTGTTGTCGCTGATTTCGATCTTCATCTTCAGCCGTATCCGGGCAGACAAGACGGTCCTTGAGGAAGAGCAGGAGCGACCGGCCAACGCGACCTATCGCGATGCGCTGGCCATCCGCGAGGTGCGGTTGGTGTTGCTGCTGAAGTTCCTGACAGTCTTTTCGTTAGGCATCGGCATGCAGCTTATTCCGAACTACCTGCGGGCTGTTGGGGGCTATTCCGACGACCTGATTTCGCTGCTCTCATCGGTGTCGGCAATTGGATCGATTGGGTTCGGGATCCTGGTTGTGCGCAACAAGCGATTTTCCAGCTCGCCAATGCGCGGGACCGCCGTGGCGGTGATCGGTGTTTCGCTGGGCTACCTAATGCTTCTGCAGCCGGCGATCTTGCCGCTGGTGGTGATGGGCTACGTCCTGCGTGGCGGCATGTTTGCGTCGTTCTCGCTCTACTCGGCAGCACTGGGTGATGTCACCCCGGAACGCAACCATCACCATGTTTTCACACTGAGCGAGTTGCTGATTGTCGTCGGGTTCACCCTGTCGCCGATTGTGGCGAGTTTGCTATTCTCCGTTTCGCCGTCATTGCCGTTGATCGTGTCGGTCGCCCTGGCGTTGCCACTTGCGGTCTACCTGGTGAAGGTGAAACTGTCGCCCTCAACCGAGCCTGTGCCGACCGAGGCAGTTGCCTGATTCGCCACCATTCGCATCAAGTTACGCATCGAAACGTCGCCGTTCCGGTTGCAACTCATTCCAGTTTGGGCTTGTACATGCCTCTTTCACTGTCATCCTGAGTAGCAGGCCACAAGGAATCTGTCGTACGGGAGAGGCCACGCCTCTCCCTTCGCGCGACTGCGCGACCTGCTCAACCACGACGCTGCTGCAACGAACAAGCGGATCGTTCCGACCCGAGGGAGAGGCATGGCCTCTCCCGTACGGGTGTCAGATCCCCTGTGGCCCTGTACTGAGCAACGTCGAAGGGATGACAGGCAAAACGCCGTTCTCTTCGCGGAAATACGATGATCCTGAATGAGGTGGCACAAGTGGCGTATGCAATACGCCACTATGGAGTTTGGCAATTGTTGCGAGAAGGGCTGTTGCTACCGGGTTGCGACGCGGACGATGCCCAGCATGTCGCCGAAACCTGCAAACTCTGCGGTGTAGCGATTGCCTGGTTTGAGCGCCACTGGCGGCACCAGGGTGCCGGTGAAGATCGTCTCGCCGGCGCGGAGCGGTTCGCCGCTCTCGACCAGTTTGCGGGCCAGCCAGGTCAGGATACCCAACGGTCCACCGACCAGTTCCGAGGTGCGGCCGAGCGGAGTCGGGCCGGCGGTGCCGGTTCGCAAACGGGCTGTGATGCCGGCCAGGTCGATGCTGCCATCGTTTGGCGCAGCAGGTCCAACGATGAACCCGCCATGCATGCCACTATCGGCGATCGCCTCGGCTGCGACCCTGTTCCAGCCATCTGTTCTGGCATCGACGATTTCGATTGCCGGATAGAGCGCACTGACCGCGCTCGCGACATCTTCCTGTTGCAGGTTGGGAACATCCAGATCGATTGCTAACTGAAAGGCAACTTCGACTTCGGCCATCGGTTGGATGTAGTGGCGCAGGTCGATGGTGCTGCCTTCGGGAATCTCGCCGGTTGAGAAGAGATACGACCAGAACGGCTCGTCGAGCCCGCGCTTCAACTGTCCTTGCCGGGTGGCCAGTCCTACTTTACGGCCGACCGGCACCGCGCCGTCAATCATCCGGAGCAGATCGACTTCCCGGCGGATAGCGTAGCCATCGGCAACCGAAAGGTCAGGGATGACACTGGAAATCGACTCAATCGCTGTTGCGTTGTGCTCGGCTTCCCAAAGCGCACGGGCAACGATCGACCAGGTTTCGCCCCTTGGGTTCGCTTCAACCCGGCGATGACGGGAGCGTTCCCGTTCCTCATCCATGCCAAGCATCCCCGTGATTTTTTGACTTCCGCTCAATCGAACTGCCGCCACTCGTTACCCCTGTATACCCATCCTCGTTGCCGTGCCTGACTGGCAACGAAACCGGCTTCCCCACTTATGATGAGGTTAACAGTCGCTGAATCCGGGCGGTAGAGTAAATAAGTCCGTATCGATATAGACCTTGCAGGACTCGCCGCACCATGGACAAGGTGTCACGAAACAGTCGAGCGGCTATGATGGATGGCGAAAAGAAAGGATGACTTGCTGATGGCCAGTAAGCCCGCCTATGAGGCGTATCTCTCGGACAATTCGGATTCCCATCTGGAACAGCTTTTTGAACTGCTGCGCATTCCCAGCGTCAGCTCACTTCCGGAGCACAAGGGCGATATCCAGGCCGCTGCCGGGTGGGTGGCTGAGAAGCTTCGCACTGTTGGAGTTCCAACGGTCGAGATCATGGCAACCTCCGGCAACCCGGTCGTCTACGGCGAATGGATTGTCGATCCGGAGAAGCCGACCGCGCTGATCTACGGTCACTACGATGTCCAGCCGCCGGACCCGCTCGATCTCTGGGAGACCCCGCCGTTCGAGCCGGCAGTGCGCAACGACCGCGTCTATGCTCGCGGTGCTGCCGACGACAAGGGCAACCTGTTCATGCCGATTCTGGCGCTGGAAGCGCTGGTGCAGACCAACGGCGCACCGCCGGTCAACATCAAGTTCGCCTTTGAGGGCGAAGAAGAGGTCGGCTCGCCAAGCCTGCCGGAATTCGTTGCTGCCCAGAAGGATCTCCTTGCTGCCGATCTGGTGCTCTGCGCCGATGGTGGTATGTGGGGGCCGGACGAGCCGTCGCTGACCGTCGCCAGCAAGGGACTCGCCGGCTGCCAGGTCAACATCAAGACAGCCGACACCGATATGCACTCCGGCATGTTCGGCGCTTCCATCGCCAACGCCGTGCGTTCTGCCGCCGAGCTGGCCGCCACACTGCACAACCCGGACGGCAGCGTCGCGATCGAAGGTTTCTACGACACGGTTCGCCCGCTGACCGATGCCGAAAAGGCTGCGTTCAAGCAGGTGCCGTTTGATGATGGCGAGTATCTGGAGAGTGTCGGGGCGACCGAGCTATGGGGCGAGGCCGGTTACACCGCGCTGGAGCGCAACTGGGCGCGTCCGACCTGTGACTTGAACGGCATTTGGGGTGGTTTCCAGGGGGCAGGTATCAAGACGGTTACTCCCTGCGAGGCGCACTTCAAGATCACCTGCCGGCTGGTGGCAGACCAGGATCCGCAGGAGATCGTGAAGTTGATTGAGGCGCACGTGCAGAAGCACGCGCCGGTTGGCGCAACGGTAACCGTGGAGCCGCTCAAGGGCTCGGCCAAACCGTATTCGCTGCGGAGCGACAATCCGGGCCTGGTTGCGGCTGAAGAGGTGCTGGGCGATCTCTACGACCGCGATCCCTACATCACCCGCGCGGGCGGTACGCTGCCGGTCGCCGAGACCTTCCAGTCCCAGCTTGGTGCTGATCTGATCTTCTATAGCTGGGGCATGCCGGATTCACGGGCACACGCTCCGAACGAGTGCTTCCAGCTGAAGTCGTTCAAGCTGGCCCCGCTGGCCTACTGCGGCCTGCTGACCAAGCTGGCCGACACCGACAAGGCATCGTTCGCTTAACTGTCGAACCGGTTCCAGACTTTCTGCGCCCCGTCGAGGATGACCTCCCAGTCGTCCCGGCGGGGTGTTTCTTTGGCGGCTGTGCAGATGCTCACTGATGGTAGGCTCTCGGGAACGCAAGTATTCAGACAAATTTGATTCGATCGATTCTCCTACGCATGTTGTTCCAGGATTGGATTCCTCCATGAGAATCGTGCCGCTGATGCGAATTGTTGCAGGGATCGTGATTGCTATTGGAGGTGGGTATCTTGCCGCGCCATCGCCTTCTCCTGTTCCATTCCCAATCATGATTGTGCTGACAGCATTCACGGCAGGACTGGTAATGGGCACCTGGTGGTCTGGCATCCTGGTGCCGGTAGGTATTCTGATGGGACTGTTTGCATGGCATTCGATAGAGAACGCAGTTGGTCCTGACGGTGGCCGAACGCCCATTGAAATTCAGATACTTCTCGGTGCAGCTTTCTATGGGGGAATTGCCGCGGTTGCGATGTTTGGCACGTTGATATCCAGAATCGCGAGAACATTGCAGCAGCGGACGTTCAGCTAGCCGTCGAAACGACTCTCGGCCCGTCTCGCCTCGTCGAGGATGGCTTCCCAGTCATCCCGGCGGGGCGTTACCTTTAGCTCGGCAATTGCCATCCGGATGACGTCGGGGAGGGTGACCCGCCCGGTCGTCAAATGGGCGTTGGCGATGTCCTCGCGTCCGACCTGTGCGCCGGCTTCGAGGTGGAGGTGGGGGTAGTTCACATGGCTGCGCTGATCCGGGTGCCAGTGATAGGCAAGAACCTCTGTACCCTGGTTGTCAAAAAAGGTGAAATGGTATGAGGTCACCACGATCTGCCATCTGTTGGTAGTACTCTCAGTTTGAATGATTCGATAGTAGAGGGATAAAGACAACGATAGGTGGCTAGAGCCTGACAATCGCTCTGGACGTGGCCGCCCGAAGGTTAGATTGTGCGGAGTGCCTGATACATAATACCCTCCGCGAACCAACACGACACCATTGGACACACAAGACACCGCCTGTTGGGCGGTGTCCCGAAATACTTGAACTGCTTCAGCGGCTGTTCGACCTGACATATGGCCGAGCGTCTATCGTGTCAATGGAATCATCATGACCATTTCCATAAGCCCGGGGAACTCGCGCTGATTGTCGAATTCTCCAGATTCCCACGCTTCGATGAATTCGTCGCCACTCATATTTACATACTGACGGGCAAGCTCATCAAGGATTTCGCGATATTCCTTCTGGCTGATCACCTTGATCCGGTCGTTGGTGGATACAGGTGTAGATTGTGTCGATGTCATGTGCCACCTCGATTTCGTCACCATCAGTGGATCGACCTCAAGTTTACATCGGAATCCGACTTGCAGGTGAATAGCAGTCGGCCAGGTCCTCGCAAGTAGGGCTATCCCATTCGCCTCAAGATTGGCTCCATGGTTTTGGTAAGTGCTCCAGTCGAGATGACAATTAAAATTCGTTGGATTCTCTTAACTCGACGCGCATGACCCGCAGGTAGGGCTATCCCTACCCTGAAAACTACCACTGGCTCCGTTCCCGGAAACGGGACGCATCGATAGGCTCTATGGAGATAGTTCGATGCTGAACGTCGAGGGGACGATGATGACCACACACCACACACTGCCTGCTGTCCGGTTGGACGGGGTGGGCAAGACATATGGCAAGGGCAAGAGCGCGGTCGAGGCGCTGCGGGAGGTCCATGTCAGCTTTCCGGAGGGTTCGTTCACCGCGGTGATGGGGCCTTCCGGGTCGGGCAAGAGCACGATGATCCAGTGCGCCGCCGGGCTGGATACACCGTCAACGGGGACGGTCTGGCTTGGTGACATAAAACTCAACAAGCTCAAGGAACCGAAGCTGACGACAACCCGCCGCGAGCACCTGGGCTTCATCTTTCAGGCATTCAACCTGTTGCCGACGCTCAATGCACGCCAGAACATTATCCTGCCGCTGAAGCTGGCCGGCAAACAGCCGGACAAGGCCTGGTTCGACCAGGTTGTCGCTGGCGTGGGACTGACCCAGCAGCTTCGCCAGCGGCCGGCCGAGCTTTCCGG
>CAZRNC010000146.1:0-6735 GCA_964601285.1 uncultured Thermomicrobiales bacterium
TGTACGAACGGTTTACCTTTCTCGACACCATTCCACCGGAACGTGCATACCTGCTCTGTAACGAAATCAGCGCCCACCTGCCGACCTATCTCTGGGGGCAAGGTGTCCGGAGAGTCTTCCAGGCGGTCGGAGAAGGCTATCCGCTACTCACCACGATGCATGCTGGTTCTACCACCGCAGCACTCGAACTCCTGGAACGGTATCCGTTGGAAATCCCGTCGTCCGAAGTCGCCGGCATTGATCTTGTTGTCGCACTCGATGTCGGCTACGTCAATTCCAACCTCGTTCACCGTGTGATGTCGACTGACCTGGTTGAGGCAGATGGCAATGGCTACCGGATTATGCAGGTCGCCGGGCGGACGTTGTTGCGGAGTCCGATGGAACACCGGCTGGGAAGGCTCGTGGCTGCGGTCGCAAGCTGGGCCGGCTGCTCCGATAACGTCGCAGGACGAATCCTCAGCCACCGGGAACGATTTCTGGAATCCCTGATAGACCAGGGCCTCACCGCACCGGAAGATCTTCGCCGGCATCTGGGTCATCAATAACGTCGAACGCAATCCTCAGATTGACCAGCTACCTGATAGTATGTAGCGACATGGTGGCTTCGACCTGCACTTCGGGCAGGCAGGGGAGAATTGGGGAGGGACACAATGGCATCGGCTCAAGACTATGCTGCCTACAGCTACTGGCTGGAGTCGTGCGGCGACGACCTGACCCCAAGACCCAGACTGAACGGAACCGTCACCGCAGATGTCGCAATCCTCGGCGCAGGTTTCAGCGGACTGTGGACCGCCTACTACATCCTCAAAAACAAACCAGGCACACGGGTCCTCATTGCCGAAAAGGAGATCGCCGGGTTCGGCGCTTCCGGCAGGAACGGTGGCTGGTGCTCTGGAGGCTTCCCGGTCGGCATGTCGGAAATAGAACGCCGGTACGGACGAGAATCTGCACTTGCATTGCATAAGGCAATGACCGGTTCAGTTGACGAGGTTGGCAGGGTCGTCGCTGAAGAGGGCATCGATGCGGACTACGAGAAGGGCGGCGCACTCCGTTTCGCACGTGGAAAACACCAGTTGCCGATGCTCGATGCCGCCATGTCTACCTATGAAAAGTTCGGCATCGCCGATGATTACCAGCGGTTGAGCGAATCCGAAGCAAAAGCACGGGTCAACGTCGCCGGATCACTTGGCGCGATCTACAACCCGCACTGTGCAACGATTCATCCCGGCAAACTGGTGCGTCAACTTGCCCGCACTGTCGAAAAGCTGGGCGGCACCATCTACGAGCAAACACCTGTCCATTCCTATATAGAAGGGCGTTCGCCAACGCTCAGGACCGACCGGGGCGACATCAACGCTAAAGCGATCGTCCTGGCCGGCGAGAGCTATCTCTCCCAGATGCCACAACTCAAGCGGCAGGTCATTCCAATCTACTCACTGATTGTGCTCACCAAACCGCTCTCGGATAGCCAGTGGGAAGAGATCGGCTGGCGTGCTCGCGAGTGCATCTCGTCCAACCGGTTGACAGTCGACTATCTTTCCAGAACGGTTGATGGACGGATTCTCTTCGGGGGACGTGGCGCACCCTACCACTTCGGATCGAAGATCCGGGACAGTTACGACCAGCATGCTGCCACCCATCTCATGCTGCGCGAGGCGGCACGCGAATGGTTCCCGATGCTTGACAGGGAAGATTTCTCGCACGCCTGGGGTGGTCCGCTCGGTGTCCCACGTGACTGGATGCCTTCCATCTCGTTCGACCCGAACACCGGCGTCGCAACAGCCCGTGGCTACACTGGCCAGGGTGTTTCAACCACCAACCTTGCCGGCCGGATCATCTCTGATCTGTTCCTTGGTGTCGAGTCCGACCTGACCAAACTTCCGCCAGTTGGCCACCAGTCGAAAGATTGGGAGCCAGAACCATTCCGCTACCTTGGCGTCCGCTATGTCCAGCAAAGTTACGCCAGGCTCGACGACAAGGCTGCAACCACCGGAACACCACCAGACGGCTCAACTCTCGCCGAACGGATGAGCCGGCATTAACCAGCCCCGGGAGTTCTGGGTTAGGATTACGGCAGACGTGACAGCAGGTCATGCCGGGATGCCGGCCTCTCCGGTGTTTGCGGATCGCGCAGCCGAAACCCTCATCGACCCCGGTGTATAACCTGGGGTCTCCCGCCCGCATCCCGTTGAAATTGCCATCGATGAAAGGTCAACCAGTCCGATGTCAGATCAACATCTTCCCCAGACCTTGGGTGAACTCCGTGAAAGCGACCATACAGTGCTCCCGGTTCGAGAGGAGCTACGCAAGAATCTGATCCAGCGGCTTCGATCCGGCGACCCGATCTTTGAGGGCGTCATGGGTTACGAGGAAACCGTCATCCCCCAGATCGAAAACGCCATTCTTTCCGGCCAGGACATCATATTCCTTGGTGAACGTGGACAAGCCAAGACCCGGATGGCCCGTGGACTGGTCAATCTGCTCGACGAGCAGATTCCGGTCGTCGCCGGCTCTGAAATCAACGACGATCCTTTCAATCCGATCTCCCGACAGGCGAAGGATCTGATTGCCGAGCAGGGCGACAAGACTGCCATCGAGTGGGTCGGCCGGGAACGGCGCTACGCCGAGAAGCTGGCGACGCCGGATACGACTATTGCCGACCTGATCGGCGAGGTCGACCCGATCAAGGTCGCCGAAGGGCGCTACCTCTCGGACGAACTGACGATCCACTATGGCCTGATCCCGCGCACGAACCGTGGCATCTTCGCGATCAACGAGCTGCCGGACCTTGCAGAGCGGATCCAGGTCGGCTTGCTCAACATCATGGAAGAGCGCGACGTCCAGATTCGCGGGTACCGGGTGCGGTTGCCTCTGGATGTCTATGTCGTCGCCAGCGCCAACCCGGAGGACTACACCAACCGCGGGCGAATCATCACCCCGCTGAAAGACCGCTACGGCTCACAAATTCGGACGCACTACCCGGAGACGGTCGATCTGGAAATCGACATCATGCAGCAGGAGTCGGTCACTTTCGAAAGTGACGGCATCCGGGTCAACTCTCCGCGTTACATCCAGGAAATCGTCGCTGAACTGACCCACCTTGCCCGGCGGAGCCACGACATCAGCCAGCGCTCCGGCGTTTCCGTTCGCATGTCAATCGCCAACTACGAGAATCTGATCTCGAATGCGATGAAGCGGGCCATCCGTGGCGATGAGAAGCAGGCCGTGCCACGTATCTCCGACCTGCGAGCCGTCTTCGCCTCGACAACCGGCAAGATCGAGCTGGAAACAATGGGCGACGCCCAGGAAGAACGGGTCATCGAGAAGCTCATCCAGGGAGCAATTGTGACAACCTTCAACAAATACTTCTCGGTCCGTGACTTCGACGAGTTGATCCTTGCATTCGACAACGGTCTCGAAGTCGAGGTTTCCGATTCGATGAGCGCGATGGAATACGTCCACCAGGTCTCACACATGGAGAGCATGCGCACCGCCATCGGCAAGCTCAACCTCTCCAGCGACCCGGCCGCGATCGCCTCCGGCGTCGAGTTCGTCCTGGAAGGTCTGCATCTGAACCGCCGGCTCAACAAGGACCGCATCGGCCCGTCCGGCGCATCGCGCTACGCAGGATAACTTCGTACGGGCGCAATAAACTGCGCCCGTACGGAGATGTGAGTCCTACGTCTTGCCGGTCAGGTCCTTGTCTTCCATCTCCCAGGCATGGTCGAGGGTGTGGTAGGCGGTGAAGCGGATCATGAAGCGCGCCGTCCAGTTGCGGGGTTTCTTTTCTGCGACGTAGACCTCCCGGATACGCTGGCAGTAGGTATCACGGTGCTCGCGCAACCCGTCTTCGGTGTAGAGCGTTTCGATCGGTGTGCGCATGCCAAGCTGGCGCTCCCAGTCAAGTTGAGCGCCGAAGACGTGTCGAACGATCTTGTCGCGATCCCGTCCGCCGCCTCGTGGACCCTTTTGCATCTCCGGTGAGACGCGCGATCGCACATCGTCGAAGAACATCCAGCTTGCCCGGAGCAGGGAAAGGTCACGCTCCATTTCGTCAGCCGACATTGGCAGTTTGTCGAAATCAGACTTGGCAAACGAGATACCCCAGAAGTCGGTCGAACCGGTGCCGGTCAGGCGATCAACCACCTCAAACCCCGTTGGTGAGCCATACTCCGCGTCCAACCCGGCAAGGGAAACGACAGCTTTGTAGCGCGGGATGTAGTCAACCAGACGCCCGAGGACAGCTTCCTCGGTCTTGTCGCCGCGGGTCAAGCCCGGCCAGTCCGGAGCGTAGGCAGCGACCTTCTTACCCTTCGGCCCGGTCTCGACGATGACGCGAAGTGTTTCCGCCATGTTGCCTCCTGACATATAGAATGTTTGTTCTATTCTATTGTACCCACGTCCCAACGAGTTCGCACACCGGTTATGATTGAACCAACCACGATTGACCAGCCCAGCAACCTGGAAACGAGCAAACCCATGAGCTACGGATACGCATACCCGCCTCGCCAGCGATATTCCCGGTGGGACGGCACCCAGAACATCTCCGAATTCACCGCTGATGACATCATGAACGCGATCTCCGACGACATGCTCAACGATGGCGACCTCCAGCGCGCCCTGCAACGACTCTTCCGCTGGGGCATGGAGGGCCAGGATGGCCAGCAAATGCCGGGCATCCGCGATTTGATGGAACGCCTGAAGGGCATGCGCCAGCAGGAGCTGAACCGCTACGACATCGGATCAGTCCTCGAAGATCTCAAGCAACGACTTGAAGACATCCAGGCGATGGAACGCGAGGGCATCCAGCAACGGGTCGATGCTGGCCGTGAGAAGGTCGCCGAAGCCCAGCGCCAGTCAAAAGAGCTTGCCGAGAAGGGCATCAATCCGGCCGAGGGCGAAGATCCCGAACAGGCGCAATCGATGCAGGACATGCTCGAACGGATGGCCGGACGGAAAACGCAGGCACTCAACCAGTTACCGGACGATCCCGCCGGTCAGATCAAGGCGCTTCAGGAATACGAGTTCATGGACAACGACGCCCGCGAGGCGTTCCAGGAACTGATGGAACAGCTCCAGCAACAGGTGCTCCAGCAGACCTTCCAGGGCATGCAGCAGTCACTCCAGAGTATGACCCCGGAAGACCTCGCCGGAATGCAGAACATGCTCTCCGATCTCAACCAGATGCTCGAAGACAAGCAGAACGGCATCGAGCCGGACTTCGAGCGCTTCATGCATAAGCACGGTCATTTCTTCGGACCGGGTATCAACTCACTCGAAGACCTGATGGACCGGATGGCCCAGCAGATGGCCGCCATGCAATCGCTGATGGACTCGATGACTCCCGAACAGCGCAAAGAGCTATGGGACGCCATGCAATCTGTCATGGACGACCCGGGAGTTCAGGAGCAGATGGGCAGGCTGGCCGAAAACCTCAGCCAGATGATGCCAAACAATCCCTACGCCCAGGCATTCCGCTTTGGCGGTGGCGAAGAACTCTCGCTGAACGAGGCGCTCCGGCTGATGGAACGACTCCAGGACATGGAAGCGGTCGAAGATCAGCTTCGCGGTGTTCGTGACTGGCGTGATCTGGAACGGGTCGACGACCAGAAGCTGAAAGACCTGCTCGGCGACGACTTCCAGCAGGACCTCGACCAACTCCGACAGTTAACCCAGATGCTCGAAGATGCCGGCTACATCCAAAAGGGTCGGCGCGGTTACGAGATGACTCCCAAGGGTGTCCGCAAGATCGGCCAGAAGGCGCTGACCGACATCTTCCAGCATCTCAAGAAGGACCGCTTCGGCCAGCACAAGGTCGACTTCCAGGGTGTAGGTGGCGAACGCACCGACGACACCAAGCTCTACGAGTTCGGCGATGCCTTCCTGCTCGATCTGCCGAAGACGATGATGAACTCGGTGCATCGTGAAGGAGTCGGCTCGCCGTTGCGACTCTCGCCGGACGATTTCGAGGTCCACCGCACCGAACTGATCACCCAGACAACCACGGTGCTGATGGTCGATATGAGCCGTTCGATGCTCTACAACGGCTGCTTCACCGCCGCCAAGAAGGTCGCCCTGGCGCTGGATAGCCTCATCCGCACCCAGTTCCCGAGGGATAACCTCTACATCATCGGGTTCTCCTACATCGCGACCGAGCTGAAGCCGGCCCAACTACCGACGATCACCTGGGATGAATACAATTACGGCACCAACATGCAGCACGGGCTGATGCTGGCACGTCAAATGCTCAGCCGGCACAAGAGCGGTAACAAGCAGGTCATCGTCATCACCGATGGTGAACCGACCGCCCACTTCGAGGACGGCCAGGTACAGTTCTCGTACCCACCGACCTACCGAACTCTGCAGGAGACACTGAAGGAAGTCGTCCGCTGCACCCGCGAGCGGATCACGATCAACACCTTCATGCTGGAGCGCAGCCCCTACATGGCCGGCTTCGTCAGCGAAATCGCCAAGATCAACAAGGGCCGCGCATTCTTCGCAACGCCGGACCATCTCGGCGAGTACATCCTGGTTGACTACGTGGCGAACAAGCGGAAGCACCAGAAGGCGTAGGATTTACCAGCAGGACCTTGCAGGGGTGCCGGCGCCTAGCCCCGTTAGCTAAGTTACATTGACGAGGGCTCCAAACTGCAATTGTCATCTCGACCGAAGCGGAGAGATCTCGTCCAACCAGGTAGATGCCGTGTCGATTCCGTTCGGCGGACGATGTCGATC
>CAZRNC010000146.1:6745-6941 GCA_964601285.1 uncultured Thermomicrobiales bacterium
CGGCCGCCGGCTCTTCCATGGTTTCCTGTTCCCGTTCCGCCATTCATAGGTACGTTCGGTTTGTTTTCGTAGGGGCAACTTGCATTCGCCCTATTTACATCAAGTTAGGCGAGCTTCACTGACGAGAGCGCCAAGTCCAACTTGTCATCTCGACCGAAGTGGAGAGATCTCGTCCAACCAGCTTGATGCCGTATCG
>CAZRNC010000147.1:0-6916 GCA_964601285.1 uncultured Thermomicrobiales bacterium
CGAGATTCATCCCTGCGGCGGGCATCATGCAGTTCCTGAACTGGTTCAGGCAGGATACGCGGTCCGGATTCAGAAACCATCGTGGAGCTACCAGGGCGCTGGTTGGGTTGCGCCATCCGGAGCACCTCCGAACGTTGCCGGCAATCTGCGCCAGCAGCTGGATGACCACCGAACGGTCAGGCGAATCGCTTGCGGTCGGTTGACCTGAACGCGTTCACGCCCAGAGCCAGCAGACCACGTGTCACTATACCAATCATAACCAGCATGTTCAGGGGAAACGGATACCTGGCGGCATAGTGCTTGGCATGGAACAACCACATGGCCCGGTAGAACTCGTAGAAGATGCGGTTCGATTGCCGGCGAGACGTCGCACTCTTGAGGTGGACAACCTCTGCCGCCGGCCAGTAGAGCACCCGCCAGCCAGCCGCCTTCATCCGGTATGCCCAGTCCAGATCCTCGCCGTACATGAAGAACCGCTCATCAAGCAGCCCGACCTGGTTGATGACGGCCATCCGGACCACCATGAACGCTGCCGTCACCGCATCAATGTCTGCTGGCTGGTCCTCCGGCAGGTAGGTCAGGTTGTACCCGGCAAACCGCGGATCATCCGGGTAACGCTTTGCCAACCCGGTCAGCTTCCAGAACGCATTCAGCGGAGTTGGGAACCCGCGCCGGCAAGCGAGATCAAGTCGCCCGTCGGGCAGGCGAACCCGTGGCCCGACAACACCAACATCCTGCTGCTCCAGCATGGCATCCAGACAGATCTGGATCGAATCCGGCTCGACCAGCACATCATTGTTCAGCAACAGGACGCACGACGTCTGTGGATCGCCGGCAAATCCGTCTTCGAGAATCCTGGCGAGCGCGAGGTTGTTGCCTCCGGAAAACCCGAGGTTCTGCGGAGACTCGATCAGGCGGACGTCCGGGAGTTCACGCCGCAGCAAGACGGCACTATCGTCGCCAGAGCCGTTATCGACAACCCAGATCCGCATTTCGTGGCTGGATATTCGGGAATCCTGCACCCGCCGGACGGTATCGATCGTCATCGCCGGCGAGCGATAGTTGACGATCACGATATCCAGCGTTGGACGTGCAGACGGCATGGCGCGGTCTCTCTACGCGGCCCGCGATGTCGGATCGGCCAGCCGGGAACGCAGCACACGGGAGCCATGGATCAGCGCTTCCGGAGCCAGAACCACCTGGTTGGAGCGACGCTTCCGATCCGGGTTCAACATATGCCGGGCAAACCAGCGACCAAAGAACCCGAGCGAGAACATCATCGAGGCTACCGGGGGCCGGTGCAGGGCAACGATCCGCTTGGGAATGAACAGTGGTGCGCCGCCAGTCGCCAGGTCTCGCAGCAGATGTGAACCCAGCCCAAGTACCAACCCGAGGTCGGTCTGGGTTCCCGGCCAGGCCCGTTCTGCCACGTAGGCAACCAGGCCAATGGTGATAACGCTGTGCGAGGCCGGACGATTCGGCATGGTCATGCACGGGATCAAACTGGTGGAGCGTGCTGCCACCACGTGATCGAGGTCAATCGCCACCGCACTGATGACGGCCGTCGCAACAAAACGACGAGGCTGTGATACAAACGGTGAAGCCGGCACAGCGACTGCCAATGCGGTGGCGATATGGGCAGCACCGTCGGAGAGCGCCTCCAACGGCTTCTGCCCGCTTGCCTTGAAGTGGTCGCATACGCGGTCGAGCGCCAATGCCAACAGGCCGAAACCTGCCGCGGCAATCAACCCGTTTCGCTCCCGGACAACGCCGGGACTGCGAAACTCTCTTCCTATAGAACGAGCTGCTCGTAACATGTTTCGATTTCTATCCTTCCGGCAGACGAATCCTTCAGATGTCCGATGGTTAGAAATGCCCGGGCAATCCGAAGGTCACGCCGGCAGGGTAGACATCAGATCAGTATCGTAGCAGCGCCGCGACGCCACCGTGCTGTTCCAGCAGCTCTGCACGAGCAGCCGGCAGAATTTCAACCTCTGCACCGGTAGAGAGCGCAAGCCGGACCATCTCTTCTCCGAGATCGGTTGTCACCAGGTTGGCGGTGTCACCATCGGCCGGATGCTTCGCAGGGGCAGCTCCGGTTCCGTAGACCGGCAGCGTGTAATCCGCCCAGCCCTCTTCCCGGAAGTTGCGAGCCATCAGCAGCATCGAAACCTGTCCAGCCGTCAGCGCCCGCAGCACATCTGCCGGGCCGGAAGCCCCGCCGCGCCCTGTGCCAATCGCGTCATTCAGGCGCTCCAGGTCGCGGTCCTCCCGCTTGCGTTCCGCCTGTCGGGCGACTTCCTGCCCGGCGTTGACGATCTCATGCTCCGGTGCGTTGTTTGCAAGCTGCAACCGGCCAACAACCTTCTCCGCCACTGAGTGGTGCAGTTCGCCCTGTAGCACCGGGGTAAAGACTTCGCTGGTTGAGAGGACAAGCATCTCGATCTTCTCGTCGACCATTCGCCGTCGAACTTCGTCGGCAATTGCTCGCGCGAAGTGCTGGGTGCGCTCATCCAGACGGTTACGGTAGCGATGATAGGCCCACGCCCCTTGTCGTTCCGTTACCTGTTCGCGGTCACCTTCGATTACGACTTCTGATCGCAGGCTCGCCCTGCTGACGACATAGATCTGGGCATCATACTGATCGGCTTGCAGCACGATGAAGGGAGGATAGTCTTCAGCAATGTTCGCCAGCCCTCGCAACGCAGGCGTTGGTCCAACCTTGACCCGCGTCTCCAGCGGCATTGCAATCTGCACCAACTCGAAAACACCGGCTGCTTCGTTGGAAAGGATAAAAATCCCGTGTACTGCCGGATCAATCGAATCGCGTAGTACCTCGCGGATCCGTTCGAACCCGGCTTCAACCTGTCGTGAATCGACACCGGCACTCCGCAGTTCGCGAAGACGGTCGGCTGCTTCGTTCTCAAACCTCCGTGTGCCCGGACGAAAACCCGGATTCTCACCTTCCGGTCGCCAGTCGATGTACGCGGAAATGTAGAGGCTGTCGCTGTTTGGCTCGAGGTAGGCAAGCTCACGGACATGTTTCCGCAAATCAACGCTGAACGGAGTCTCCCGCTCCTCATGGAAAATGTTCTCAACCGGATCTGTCGCCATGTCCGCCAACCTTTCTTTCAGATAGCGGTCCGCCACCTTAGCAGGCAGCTGGTGGCTGCAACAGGACCGCCGTATAGTCAATGCTACCCAAAACAGCGATCGGGTTTGGGCCGGCACCGCGATTCGAGGAAGGACGCATTGAATTGAAGGCTGTTGTCCTGCTATCCGGGGGACTTGATTCGACGACCGTGGCCTATCTTGCTGCTCGTTCGGGGTTTGACATCTACGCGCTAACCATTCGCTACGGACAGCGACACGAGCGCGAGCTGGATGCCGCCCGGCGCATCTGCCAGGAACTGAACGTCCACGAGCACCGCATCGTTTCACTCGACATGGGAAGCTGGGGATCGTCGCTTACCGGCGAGTCTCCGCTTCCAACCGACGGCGTTGACGATGGGATTCCCTCGACCTGGGTTCCCATGCGGAATCTCATCTTTCTCGGGATTGCCAGCGGGTATGCAGAAGTCGTGCGAGCAGACGCCATCTACATCGGAGTGAGCCAGGTTGACTACTCCGGCTATCCGGATTGCCGCGCCGAATTTGTCGCTGCGTATCAGCGGGCGGCAGACCTCGCCAGTAAACAGTTTGTCGAGGATGGTACGTCGATCCCGGTGATTACGCCATTAATGCATCTCTCCAAGACCGGAACAATCCGTCTTGGGCGATCGCTTGGGGTAGATTACGACCTCACGTGGTCCTGTTATGAGGGTGGTGCAGCGCCCTGTGGTGTCTGTGATTCGTGCAGAATACGGACGGCGGCATTTGCGCAAATCGAGCTGGAAGATGCGCACTAACGGGAACCACGTGCGCCCCGCTCCCGTTCCGCTGGCTCACAATCCAAACTTGCCTTTATACGCACTGTCGCGACTTGTCTATCCACAGTTTTCAGAATCGGCATATACAAGCCTGTTTCAGACACTACAACACTCCTGAACTTGCGGAATTGCAATCCAGGATGCAACATTCCTTGTGGAAAAGTGATATGATGCCAGTGTGAGCGGCAAGTTACCGGGAAGATGCCTCACCGGGATTGACGCTTCAGTTTCTGCGATGAATCCAGGTGTGGTGGCTTGGTTCACTCGTTGAAACGTGCGGACAGTCGAACGGCAATAGTTTCGTGCAAACCGGCAATTCGACACACTCCGGGTTGCGACCAAACGACACATGTTCGCATCCGGAACACTGTAATTGCCCCTGCAGATTCAAACTGGGACGGCTACCGGATAGACGGTGGCTGGAGTGAAAAGTGGAGGAAACAGCATGTTGCAACGTCCGGTTGTTCAACGTCAGCGTATTGGGCCGGCAATTCGAAAGCTCCGGCACGAGCAATCCTTTACCCTGGACGATCTCGCCGCACAAGCTGGTATTTCGGCTTCACATTTGAGCCGGTTGGAGCGGGGCCAGACACTGCCCAGCTTTACTGTGCTTGCCGGCATCGCCCACGTCCTTGGTGTCAGCATCGACGAATTCGCACAACTCGAACAGGATGTGACCGTCCTGGACCATGAGCTTGGCGGCATGCTCGCAAGCCTTGGAATTGACGACGAAACCCTGGGTGAGTTCCTCTCGCTCTCCATCGAATCCCGCCGGGTACTTGCCGGCGTCATTACGGCGCTCTCGGCATCGCCACTCACCGAACAAGAAGTTCAGGATCGCGCCATCCGCAGCATCGAGGAACGTGGCCTGATCGAATCCAGCCAGGCGCTTGGCAAGCTGATTGCAGCTTCGGGCGTTTCGCCGGTCGGGTTCACCCGTGCCCTCATTTGGCTGAATACATCCCCTGGGCGCAAGCGGATGCTCCTTGCCCGCCCTGGCATTATCGGTATGCCAGCCACCGGGTTTGCCGATGGATACCGGGCGCTTACCGGCTCCGACCCGCTCGCTCCGGAAATCTCTGCCTGGGCAGACCATACCGAGCGCTCGACCAACATCCGGACGATCATCGCTCGCTCCACATTGCAGACCTACCTGCGCGATGGCTACTGGATCAAGGGCGGACCGGTTGCAACGGCCGACGAGCGATCACAGTTCGTGCAGCGGGTTATCGACTCGATCGAAAACTACGACGTCGAGATTGCGATTACCAACGCAGCCCTGGGTGATATCAACATCCGGATGAGTCCGGACGACGTGCTGATCGAGGCAACCCGGCATCGTGGACACGTGGAGAAGCTTGGCCTGGTTGTCCGTGGACACATTGCGGCCGGCAGCTTCGAGTCGGCGTTCGATCAGGTCTGGGACTCTCTGCCGGCCGAAGATCGCGATCAGCAGAACACCATCGCCTGGCTCACCGCTCAAGTCTGATCTCACCGCACACGCGACAGAGCGGTTTCTCTCCTAGTAGACTCTGACCGGTCCGGTTCTCCGGGCCGGTCTATTGTTGTTTGCAGCTTTCGTTGGAGGAAACATGGATTCTCGCTGGAACGGTCGATGGTCTCGTCGGGGAAACATCGCCGCCAATCTTTCCAAGCCATCCAGAACCCCGGTCGAGGGGATGGTTTCGTTCGTCTATGGCGACCCGGATATTGATTCTCTGCCGCTCGAAGATATGGCCGAAGGGGCAGAGTTTCTGGCGGAGAACAACCGGCGGGATTCCCTCTTCTATGCGAACCCGGTCGGGCCGGATGGCCTCGCCCTAGCCATGGCCGGCAAGCTCAAGCGCGACTACGACCTCGACGTGACAGCAGAGCAGGTGCTGTTGACCAGCGGCGCCGCTGCTGGCCTCGGGCTGGTAGCTGACATGCTGATCGATCCGGGCGACATCATCCTCGCCGACGCACCCGCCTGGATGGGCGCGGTGGGCCTCTTCCAGCTTGCCGGAGCCGAAGTGATTGGCGTCGAAATCGATGGCGATGGCGTCAACCCGGCACGGGTGAACGAGATCCTCGACGAACTGGCCGCCGAGGGCAAGACTCCGAAGTTCCTCTACACCATCCCGACCTTCCAGAACCCGTCCGGCGTTGAGCTATCGGTCGAACGCCGCCACGAACTGGCGAAGATCGCCGACGAACGTGGGCTGCTGATTCTCGAAGATGATGCCTACATCGACCTGCGGTTTGCTGGCGAAACAAAGCCGACGATCTACTCACTGGCCCAGCCAGGATCAGTCTTGCTCTTCGGTACGCTCTCGAAGACGATCGCCGCCGGTCTGCGGCTCGGCTGGTGTGCCGGCCCGGAGGACATCATCGCCACACTCTCCCGCGGACGTGCCGATACGCTCCGGAACACTTACACGGCTGCATTGGCCGAGTGGTACATCACATCCGGCAAGCTGGCAGAGCACATCACCGACCTGCGATCCATCTACCAGCGCAAGTGCGAGCATATGCTCAAGGCGCTCGAACGCGAGATGCCGGAAGGCACGACCTGGACGTCGCCACAGGGTGGATTCTTCCTCTGGGTAACGTTGCCAGACGGTCTCGATTCGGTCGAGATCGTCGCCGAATGCCGCAATCGGAGAGTGGACTACATCCCTGGAACATCGTTCTTCTCCGACGGATCGGGCCGGCAGTCGCTCCGCCTCTCCTATAGCGCCGTCACCGAAGATGAGATCGACACCGGCGTCGCCCGAATCGCCGAGGTCGTCAAGGAGTTCCAGGCAGCGGGGTAGGCTGGTTTGTAGGAACACATTGCCTAGCACTCGCTTCAACCCCCTCAGGATCGTCGAAAGTACCTGACGGAGAGCAGCGTTTAGTTTGTCATCCTTCGGCTTCGCTCAGTAGCAGGCCACCATAAGGTTGAACGGTTGATTCGCTCGCGAGAGAAGACCAGGCTACGCCTGTCATCCTGAGCGAAGTCGAAG
>CAZRNC010000148.1:0-2797 GCA_964601285.1 uncultured Thermomicrobiales bacterium
AGCAAATACCGCGAATACCAGGTGATCATCTCGTTGAGGAGATGTTCCTGGTGTTTGCGTTCGCGGATGCCGTGGCCCTCACGGGGATAGGTGACGAATCGGGTTGTGACGCCGAGCTGGCGCAGCGCAATGTAGAGTTCGATGCCCTGTGCGGTCGCAACGCGGGTATCCGCCTCACCGTGGAGTACCAGCGTCGGGGTTGTAACCCGATGAATGTGGCGGATCGCTGACCGCTCGAAATAGGTGTCCGGGTCTTCGTAGGGTGATTTGTCGAAGTACGACAGGTTGGCGCTGGGAATGTCGCCGAGGCTGTTGTCGGTGATCATGTTCGGCAGTCCTGCGCCAACAATGGCGGCCTTGAAGCGGTCGGTCTGGGTGATCGCCCAGGCGGACATATAGCCGCCCCAGCTCCAGCCGCCGATTCCCAGCCGGTCCGGATCGGCAATGCCGCGCTCGACCATCGCCTCGACACCGCTAATCATGTCGCGATACTCGTTCAGTCCGACCTCGTTGTAGAGTGCGTTCAGATACTCCGTGCCACGTCCGGTGCTGCCTCGTGGATTCGGCAGCAGCACAGCGATTCCGCGACCGGCAAGCACGGCACCCCAATCGTGCCAGCTTGCATGGAACGTATTCGCCCAGAGCCAGGTCGGGCCGCCATGCACGCTGACGACCAGCGGATAGCGCTTGCCCGTTTCGTACCCTGCCGGCTTGTAGAGAATGCCTTCAACCGTGACGCCCTCGTCGCTGGTCCAGCTCACCGGTTCTGGTTCGCCGATGGCAGCCGATTGAACGTTCCCGGCAAGGCAGGTCACTCGTGAAACGTGCTTGTCTTCCAGTGTCCAGACTTCAGGTGGCGTTGTCATGTCCTGCCAGACACCCGCCAAACGTTTGCCGCAGTCGCTGGCGCTGACGATGCCGTCGAGGTAGCCCGTCTGCCCATCCGGGAGGAGTGCAGTCCGGCTGCCGTCCCACTCCAGCCGGTAGAGCGCAGAGTTGATGCTCTCGATCCCTTTCAACAGGATCGCCTTGCCGCCATCAAGCGAGGCGGTGAACTCGGCTGTGCCGCAGTATCCCGGCGTGAGTTCTGTCTCGTTCTCGCCGTTGAGATCCCGGCTGAAGACCGTGTCCCCGGCGATCGCCTTGCCGGATGCCGAGCGATAGGCCAATCGTTCACCGCCAGCAGACCAGACCATACCGTCGGCGGTGCCGGTGAGCCGGAACATCTCCTGCAATCCACTGCCATCGGGATTAACTGACCAGACAATGGTCTCGTTCAGCGTGTCGTCATATCGTGGAGTTGGCGAGGTGTTGAGCGCCAGCTTGTCGCCGGCGGGAGTCCAGGCATAGCTCCAGACTTGCAGCGATTCGGGCGAGATGGCGCTTACTTCCTTGCTTGCCGGGTCGACCATCCAGAGGCGCTGGTACTTGTAGTTGGTGTCCCAGACCTTGGCGTCGTCTCGGTCCTCGGTACGTTTCTTCTCTTCGTCTGTTTCCGGATCGGTGATAAGGATGCTGATCGTGCCGCCGGCAGGTGACCATTCCGGGTTCGCCATGTCGCCCTGCTGGTCCAGCACCCTGCGCGCTTCCCCACCGTTGACCGGCGCGATGTAGAGGCTCGCCTTGCCGCGTTCGGCGCGATCCGACAGGAAGGCCAGCTGTTGACTGTCCGGTGACCAGGCCGGCGACTGATCGTTCCACTGCCCACTGGTGAACTGCTTCGGTTTGCCACCGCTGTATGGTGCTACCCAGATGGTGGAAATCGTGTGTTCTCCCTCTTTGCTCATCGGCGCAACAGTCCAGGCGAGCCAGTTGCCATCCGGTGATACCCGGACGCCTGAAGGCTCTTCACGGCTGATGAGTTGTTCGATGGATAGTGGTTCGTTCGTCACTACGGCCGGCCTTTCACAATCGGGAAACGCTGAAAGCGGTTGATTATAGGTGATAGGTGTGCATCTCTACCGCTCCGGGCGTCGTATGCTGTGATCAGATGCAAACACACATAGATGCCGGCAGGGAGCGATAACCTATGAGCGAGATTCATCCAAATGCGTACGTTTCCGGGACGGTGCCAAAACCGACTCCCATGGAGACAGGAAAGGAAGTAGTCGCCCAGGTTATGGAGGATGACGTACCCGGTCTGGCTGCGGAGATCTCCTATCACGTCGTGTTTTCACTGGCACCGCTGCTGATCTTCATTATCAGTTTGGCGGCAATTGTTGACCATTATACCGGCATTGATGTTTCCGGCGAGTTGCTGCAACTGATCCAGGAGCATGCCCCCAGCCCGGAAGCCCAGTCGGTGATGAATACGCTGGTTGACAATGCGATTACCCAGTCTGGTGGTGGGTTAGCCTCGATTGGCGCGATCAGCTCACTGGCGATTGCCCTCTGGTCCGGTTCCAACGCAGTTGCCACCCTGATGAAGGCATTCAATCGCGCCTACGATGTCGAGGAAGAGCGGTCTTTCATCAAGACCAAGGGGCTGGCTGTGGGCCTGACGCTTGGCCTCGGGCTGCTGTTGATCCTGTCGTTTGTGCTCTTCCTGTTCGGTGGTGATATTGGCCGGCTGGTTGCCGACGAGTTCGGGCTCGCCGGTGGATTTGCCATTCTCTGGAACGTCGCCCGCTTTGTGCTGGCAGTGGTGTTCCTGATGTTCGTCCTGTCGCTGCTGTACTACTTCGGTCCGAATCTCGATCAGCCGTTCCGTTTTGTGACTCCCGGCTCGATATCGGCCGCGCTGCTTTGGTTTCTCGTTGTCTTCCTGTTCCAGATCTATGTGTCGTATTCGAATCCC
>CAZRNC010000148.1:2807-6905 GCA_964601285.1 uncultured Thermomicrobiales bacterium
ATCCCGGCAGCGCCTACGGTGTTTTCGGCGGGTTGATCGTTTTGATGCTCTTCTTCTTTATTACCGGCATCGTCTTTCTGGTGGGGGCAGAGATCAACGCGGTGCTCGTCCACCAGATCGCATCGATTGATGCGGTCGCTTCGACGAATGTGATCCTGCCGGGAGTGCCTGCGGAAGAGGTTCCGGACGTGGCCAGGGATCCGGGCCGTAGCAAGAAGACCCAATCTGCTGCCATCGCCGCCGCTGGCATCGCCGCGCTCCTGGTCGTGGCAAGCAAGATCAAGGGCATCCGGTCAGAGTAGGGGCGCATCGCATGCGTCCGCCGTTGGACACCTCGCAGTTTTAGCCAGTGCAGTCCAGCGTAAACCGTCATCCCGAGCGAAGTCGAGGGACCTCGCGCCTCGGGGCCTGACTTCACCCGGAAAGATCCGTGGCTCGAGATCCTTCGACTTCGCTCAGGATGACAGATGGACAGGTCTGCTCATGCCTGAACACTGAGGCGTTGTACGCGGACGCATGCGATGGGCCCCTACCCCTCCGGGGGCTACGACAACACTGCACGGGCGATCATGAAGTAGATGATCAGACCGGTTCCGTCGACGAGCGTTGAGATGAACGGGGCGGAGACGACTGCCGGGTCGACGCCGATGCGGCGGAGAACGAGCGGCAAGGCTGAACCGACGATTGCCGCCCAGCAGACGACCAGAAACACCCCGGACGCGACGATGATGGCGATATCGAACCCGGTGCGCAGCATCACCGCCCGGCCGAACATCACCAGGGCCATCACACCACCGAGCATCAACCCGACCCGTGCCTCTTTCAGCACGACCCGTCCGATGTCGCCCAGCCGGATGTTCTCCACCGCCATGGCACGGACAATCGTCGTGACGACCTGGGAGCCAACGTTACCGCCGGTGCCGATCAGCAGCGGGATGAAAAAGGCGAGTGCCACTGCCGCGTTCAGTTCTGTCTCGAAGAACTGCAGGACGGTGGTGGTATAGGCCGCCCCGAAGAAGAGCAGCAGCAACCAGACAATCCGTTTACGCCAAAGAAGAAAGACGCTCGCGCCGAGGTACGGCTCGTCGAGTGGCTGCGAACCACCAAGCCGCTCAATATCTTCGGTGGCTTCCAGTTCGAGAATATCGGCGACATCATCGGCGGTGATGATGCCGAGTAGCCGGCCAGCCTCATCGACCACCGGAATTGCCAGCAGGTTGTGCTCGTTCAGCGTGCGTGCTGCAAATTCCTGGTCGGCCATGACCGGCACACTGACAGCGTCGCGAACCATCAAATCCTCAACCAGCCGGTCCGGCGGGCTGAGCACCAGGTTGCGCAACGACAGCACCCCGAGCAACTGGTCTTCACCGTCGGTAACGTAGACGTAGTTGATCGTCTCCGCTTCCTGGGCGACCTGGCGTAGCGCAACAACGGTCTGGTCTGCTCGTAGATGAGGGTCCACCGAGACGAACGCCGGCGTCATCCGGCCACCGGCACTATCTGGCGGGTAGATCAGCAGGTCGCGGATGTCTTCGGCTGTTTCGGCGTCCATCGCAATGAGGACCTGCTCGGCAAACGCCGGGGGGATCTCGAGGACGATATCGACAGCGTTATCGGCGTCGACTGATTCCAGCACCCGGGCTGCCTGGTCGACAGTAAGCGAACTGACGATCTCGGCGGCATCGGTCGGATCCATGTTTTCGAGCAGTTCGGCCCGTTCGCTATCTTGCAGGAGTGCTGCGAGCTGGCGTTGTGTGCTGGTCGAGAGCGTCTCGAGAATGTCGGTCAGCTCTCCGGTTCGTACCAGCTCTTCAATGAGTTCGGCGGTTGCCTCGTGGTCGCCAGCGCCGAAGCTCCCGGCAAGGTCAGTATTGACGGGTGGTGTGTTGTCAGACATTTGCTCAGGAACTCTCGTTTCAACGCGCGGTCGCCATTCGGATTGACCGGTCAATCGTACTCAACCCTGCCCATGAAACGATCGTTTCTGTACGCTTGCATGGTAGGCTGTTGCACCTTGCTGTTACCATGAATACATACCTCAAGGAGAATTTGCACAATGACTGTTGCTGACCGTGGTACCTGGCCGCGTTCGGATGTTCCGGCCGAGGAAACCTGGGACCTCACCGCAATCTTTCCCGACTCCGGAGCATGGAACGCTGCGCTGGAGGAGATCCGTGGCCGGATTCCCGAACTGGCCGCTTTGCGCGGCACGCTTGGCGACAGCGCCGCCACGTTTCTGAAGGCGTTGCAACTGGAAGAATCGATCGGCGAGCAGTTTACCCGTGCCTTCTCCTGGGCCGGGTTGCGACGGGATCAGGACAACACTGACGCCGGGGCACAGGCGGACTACGACAAGGTCGTCGTGCTGAGCGTCGAGCTTGGCAGCACTGTCGCGTTCATGGAGCCGGAGATTCTGGCGCTTCCTGATGGCCGGGTCGAGCAGTTTCTGGCCGAAGAGCCGGGGCTTGAGATTTATCGCCACGCCCTGGAGAGCCTGCTGCGGCAGCGTGACCATGTGCTGGACGCTGAAACCGAGACCTTGCTGGCAAGTGCCGGCGAACTGGCGATGGGGCCGGATACCATCTTCTCGATGCTCAACGATGCCGATCTGGAATACGGCACGATCACCAATGAGGATGGCGAAGAGGTTACGCTGACCAAGGCGAATTACCAGCGTTTCATCGAGTCCCGCAACCGCGAGGTCCGCAAGGCAGCTTTCGCGGCAATGCACAGCGCCTATCGACGGTTCCAGAACACGATCTCGGCGACCTACGCCGCCAGCGTCAAGACTGATGTCTTCTTCGCCCGCACCCGAAATTATGAGAGCGCTCTTGAGGCTTCGCTCAAGCCGAATAACATCCCGATTGCTGTCTATGATGCGCTCGTCGAAACGGTCAACCGCCGCCTGCCGGCACTCCATCGCTATGTTGCCCTGCGCAAGCGAGTGCTGGGGCTGGACAAGCTCGGTGTCTACGACCTCTACGTGCCAATCGTGCCCGAGGTCGACCATGAGTACGGCTACAACGAAGCGGTCGAACTGGTGCTGGCCGGGCTGGAGCCGCTAGGTTCCGACTATGTTCAGGCACTTGGCGCCGGGATGGATTCCCGCTGGACCGATGTTTACGAGAACAAGGGCAAGACGAGCGGAGCCTACTCCTGGGGCGTTTACGGTGTGCATCCCTACATCCTGCTCAACTGGTCGTCCCAGTTGCGGGATGTTTTCACGCTTGCCCACGAGGTTGGCCACGCGATGCACTCGTACTACACGTTCGCCGCACAGCCCTATGTGTATGGCCGTTACACGCTCTTCGTCGCAGAGGTCGCTTCTACTGTCAACGAGCTGATTTTGACCGACCACATGCGGAAGCAGACCAGCGACAAACTGCTTGATATGTACCTGATCAACAACGCGCTCGATGACATCCGCGGGACGCTCTTCCGGCAGACCAAGTTTGCCGAGTTTGAGCGTTGGGCGCATGAGCGGGTCGAAGCCGGCGATGCCCTGACTCCGGACGTACTCAGCGCACAATATGGCGAGCTTTGCCAGCGCTACTACGGGCCGGATCTCGAGGTCGACGAGAATGTCGCCATCGAGTGGGCACGGGTTCCGCACTTCTACCGCGCCTACTACGTTTACCAGTACGCAACCGGTATCTCGGCGGCGGCTGCCCTTTCACGCCAGATCATTGATGAGGGCGAGCCGGCGCGCGAACGCTATCGCACCTTCCTCTCCGGCGGGTCATCACGTGATTCGTTGGACCTGCTGAAGGATGCCGGGGTTGACATGACCACTGCCGAGCCGATCGACCGGGCAATTGACCTGTTCGAATCGTTGCTGGATGAGCTTGAGGCATTGCTCGATTCGTAGAGACGTTGCTGCTACAAAAGAAGATGGTGATACAACGACGATGACTCGCAAGATTGATGTTCACAACCACTTCTATCCGGAAGCGTTCATCGAGGCGATTGGCAAACACTCACGCTACGCCCGGATTGAACCGGGGCCGGATGGTAACGATCTCATCATCTACGAAGGCGACTACAGCGTCATCGTGCCCAGCCATCGCGACCCGCTCAGGAGAATCGAGGATCTGGATG
>CAZRNC010000149.1:0-6858 GCA_964601285.1 uncultured Thermomicrobiales bacterium
GAGCACCGGATTGCCGGCCTCGTCCAGAACCGGGTTGCCACTGGCATCCACCTGCGGCACACCAGCCTTGCGGAAATATTTGGAAACCATAATGTCGGTCGCCACCTGTGACCAGGCAGCCGGAATCTCGGCATCGGTCATCTCGAAGACAACCGTGCCATCCGGGTTGGCAATGCGCGAGGTGCGCTGTGCCCAGACAATCTGGCTATACGGATCCTTGCCGGCCTCGGTAAATACCCTTGAGATGCGCAGCCCCTCGCCACGGTGTTCATGTGCCCCCGGGCGGACGATCTCTTCTGCGGACATTCCGATACGGCCTGCATGTACAGCCATGTTGTTCCCCTCGAAACTTCTCTCACCGACGATAAAACAGCCGATCCAAAGAGATCAGCACCGGACGCGATCCGGCCATGTACGTGAAAACGTGCAAATGGGTTAGGGTTGCCGGCACCGCCGGCTGGAAGGTGTGCGTCCGTCCCATCGCCCCCGGGAACGCCCTGCAAGCCCGAAGCGACCTCTCTGGCGAACAACCAGAATAGATGTTCGAATCATCTATATCTAGTACTATCCACCTAAACCTAGGCCCAACATCTAGTGTATTGTACCACTCTGCCGGTTGCAAGATGTGACATTTTGTCAGCACCAAACCTGTCCGTCCAGAGTGTACGTACACTCTACATGTTGGTGGGTTGTCGCGCAAGTGGGTATTGTCGCCTGGGGGGAATAGGGGGCCGGGGCTACCTCGCCAGTTTCGCACTTACTATGCTTTACTGAAGTACATTCCTCTCTGTCGACGCTGGGCCATGAGCGAATCACTCGCTGTTTCAGACAAGGTAGTCAATGTCTGTAGAACAACGCTCCTCTACCATCCTGGACACCTTGGTCGAACGCATTGCTGCCAGGGACGATGAGGGCCTGGACATTGAGTTCAAGAGGGCTGAACGTGCGCTTCCGTCGAGCATCTGGCCAACAATCAGTGCATTTGCAAACACCATCGGCGGCTGGATTGTCCTCGGCGTTGACGAGACCGATGATCCGGACGTCATTGCCGGAGTAAAGAACGCATCGTCACTCCTCGACCAGTTTCACAGTTCGCTGCGTAACCGCAACAAGATCAACCATCCGGTTTGTGGCCCTGGTGACGCAATCGTCGAATCAATCAACGGTGCTGAGGTGATCATCATCAGCGTCCCTGCATCGCCCAGGAAAGAACGCCCTGTCTTCATCAATAACCATCCATATGACGGCACATACGTCCGCAGGAACTCAGGTGACTATCGCTGCCAAAAGCAAGAAGTTGACCGGATGATGCGTGAGGCATCGGATGCGACCGCAGACTCCACAATCCTGGTCGAATATGATTGGAACGACCTCGATCTTGATACGCTCGCACGGTATCGTCGCCGCCACCAAACCAATCGACCAGAGTCACCATGGAACGACTACAACGACCAGCGGTTTCTTGAGGCACTACAAGGCTACCGACAGGATCGAACGACAGGGAGCGAAGGAATCACAGTTGCGGGCCTGTTACTGACCGGGAAGCCTGAGGCTATCCGGGACTGGCGCACCAGGCATATGATTGACTATCGCGACCTGGCTAATGGCAACGCAGACACCAGATGGGAGGATCGGGTTGCTTGGGAGGGTAACCTGCTCGGGGCATATGAGACGATTTACCCCAGGCTAGTTAGAGACCTCGCGGTTCCGTTCCGCCTGCATGACGGAGCCCGGGTCGACGAAAGCACTCTTCATGTTGCACTTCGTGAAGCACTCGTCAATCTCCTTGTCCATGCGGATTACGCTGAAACGGATGTTTCGCTCATTGAGCGTTCTCCTGACGGGTATCGATTTCGGAATCCTGGCAGTTCGCGAATCCCCGTGGGAGACCTGCTGACCGGCGACCGTTCCGATCCGCGAAATCCCATACTGGTGCGGATGTTTCGCCTTATTGGCCTCGCTGAGGAAGCAGGTACCGGACTTCCAAGCATCTACCGGATCTGGCGCGAGCGGCGATTCTGGCCACCTGATATTGACTTGAGTACCGAACGATATGAGTTCTCACTAACACTTCCATATCGGCAGTTGATTTCGGACGACGACCGTGAATGGTTGAACAGTCTGGGAGGAGAATGGACTGGTCCCGAGGAGCTTGCCTTGCTTCATGCCAGGCGGGCCGAATTCGTTGACAACGCCGAACTTCGAAGCCTCACACAATTACATTCAGCCGATGCCACCAAGGTGCTTGTATCACTCCGGAATCGCAACTTCCTGCAATCATCCGGTTCCGGCAGACATACCCGGTATACATTGGGAGTTCTGGCATTGGGTGACTTACCCCTGGGGCTCAAGACAGGCAACTCTGGGGATAAGCATGAAAGCTCCGGCGGTAGCGGCTCCAACTCTACAGGTAAGACGCCGAACTCTATAGATAAGCCCACGAACTCTACAGGTAACGATCAAAGCTCTGCAGATAAGACCCAGGACTCCACAGGTATAGAACCAGAACCACTCACAGAAGAAACCCATGCGGAGTTGCTGGCAATCGGACAACCAGCACGTGAACTGCGACGTTTGCCGCCCGACCTCCGCGACCGGATCATCCTTCAACTCTGTGCGCTGTCTCCCCTGTCTCTGACAGAGATCGCTGAATACATGGATCGAAACCCGGCAGCGCTACGCGTCGTCATCACCTCGCTGAAGGAGCGCGGACTCCTCACATACCTCTACCCTCAGAGTCCAACTCACCCTCAGCAAAAGTACGTAACAGCCGGGCAGTAGCCAGCGCTAAACGGACAGGCGCCCTGTTCTCAACGAGACAGTACGCTACCGGCGCGACGGAATTTCAATCAGGACATCAGATAAGTTCAGAGCTACTAGAAGTCCGAATTCGCATCGACCTGATGCGCTTCTAGCGAACTGGACTGTTCGTTCACACGACCAAGTTGAACGAACGAGGTGACCGCGCCGATCACACCAGCGATTGTCAGCACTGGCAATCCCCAGCCAACGGCTGCCGGGAACATTGAGTCCGTGACCAAGCTTTCGAGATTCAGCCAATGGTATCCGCCAAGCGCTGCCGATCCACCGAACAGCAGGAGCATTCCGATATTACGTCCACGAGACAACATTGACCGGCTGAATTCAAGAAAGGCAAGGACCCCGGCAACAGCACCTGCGATTAGAGATAAGACGCCGTCACCAGAGGTACCGTTGACTGTCACGATCCAGACATGTGCCCACGGACCTACTGATCCAGCGATCACAGCCAAAGCAGATATCAGCAGAATCGCCTGGTTGCGATTGGATTGAAGATATTCTTTGGATGTGTTGTCCATGTCGAGCCCCTTCCACAATGACAATGAAGTGACTCTATTGTGGAAGCGAAAGATGCTTCAGGACATGGGAGATAGGTAGGCGATAGTCTCACTATCACTAGTAAATGTGGCCATGCGGAAGAGACCTAGCGGGAATCACGCTCTGCGACCTGAATGACTCAACGATTTCACAACCTACACCTCGCCACCATCCTTGTCTTCCCGCGCACGTTCGGTGATCGCTTCGTAGCGGGAGCGGAGCCTTCTCGAGGTCGAGAAGGGTGTGGTCGGCGCCTTTCGTTGCACGGAGCAGTTCGTCGAGTTTGATCTGGATGGCGGCGCTGTCACGGTTCTGGGTGGCATGGACCAGGACGACCCCCAGGAAGTGGTGCCGATTTTGATCACCAGCTGCCCGGTACAGTTGAAGCCGAGTGTCGGCCCACTACCCTGGCCGCTCGCCGGTAAATGATTGTGCAGCGGCGATGGCTTGTTGTTCCATGGCCAGCGCATTTTCCGGGTCAGCAGCCTGGCCGGTATTGACCGCCCGTTTGATGCCAATCATGGACATCGGCGCGTGCTCGGCAATGGTGGCTGCCATGCCCCGGGCAAACGGCAGCAAGTCTTCATCCGGCAACACATGATTGACCAGGTGCATCGCCAGCGGTTCGGTCGCGCCAACAATCCGTCCGGTGAAGAGAAGCTCTTTGGCAACCTGTTTGCCGGCAATCTTCGGCAGCCGCAAGGCATCTCCAAGCGACCCGCGCGGACCAACCGGGTAGCGGAACGTTGCAGACTCACCAGCCAGAATATAGTCGCAGGAGAGCGCGATTTCGCAGCCTGCAGCGATGGCCGCGCCATGCACGACCGCGATACAGGGCTTGGCGAACGCTTCGATTGCCAGAAACGTATGGTGGCCCTTGTCGCGCCGGATTCGCAGGTCCTCCACCGACATGGACGAACGTTCCTTCAGATCGTTACCCGCACAAAACACAGAGCCGGCGCCCCGAACCAGAACCACCCGCACACCATCATCAGCATCAAGTGCCCGGAATGCTTCCTGCAACCCGTCCAACATCGCGGAGTTGACAGCATTGCGCTGATTCGGGCGATTGAGCGTAATCTCGGCGACATGCCCGGATGTTTCAACCAGAATTACTTCATTCACTGCAGGAATCCTCCTTCATTATTCATGGAGGCATCGTAAGTCGTCAGGACTAAGAACGCAACTCCCGGCGCCTACGACGGCTTGCGCCACTCCGGCGACCACGGGTCGTCGCCCTCGGGGAGCTTGCCGGCGAAGTTGCCGCGTTCGGTGGAGTCGGCGATGGCGAGCTGGGTGATGTGGGTCAGGAAACCATCCAACGTTGTTTCCGCGTAGTGAAACCGGAACCGGCCGATTTCGTAGCTGGTTTGCTGGCCGGGGGTGAACTCGTCGTGGGTGGTTGCGACCTGCTGCAGAATCGCCAGCCGCTCGTCATCTTCCGGCAACTCGAGCAGCCAGGCGGCAAACTCTTCCAGGCCGGCGGCGGCAACCAGATTGCGTTCGTCGCGGTCATACTCCTCGGCCCGTTGCCGGCGCCATTTCGCAATGTTGCGCAGATATTCGGCCATCGACCAACGGGCGGCACTGTTCATCGTTGCTTCCGGTCTCCTTCATCCAATTTCCTGCCCTGATTGTGGCACGGATCCTGTGACCATTCGTCATTCCCGGTATTCTTATGTTGAAAGGAACGTACATGCATCGAACAGACGAAACCAAACGATTCCCCGGTAAACGACGTCCAACCCGGGGGACGATGGGACTGGCCGGCCTGGTGCTGAGCCTCAATCTTGTGCTGGCCGCCTGTGGCCTCACCTGGAACGAACTGCCGTCATGGAGCTGGGATCGTTCGTCTCCCGCCGCTCAACCGACAGAAGCCCCTCGCGCCCAGGTCGAGCGAACCCAGCCACCGGTTGTGCCGACGCCCTATGCCAACGGCTGGGCCACGCCAACGCCAATGCCACCGGGAACCGATAATCTGACGGTCACACCGGTTCCGGCAACCCCCGGAACCCAAACACCGGTACCGACGGCAACGCCAACACCCTCGCCGACGTCAACTCCGTCGCCAACACCGGTTCCGGGTATCACGACCGCCGATCTGGAGCGGATTCTGATCCGGGCGAGCGATCTGCCGGGCAACTGGTCGCCATCGTCGGCGATTGATATCGACCCTGCCAGCCAGAATTCGATCTGCAACCTGCCGGGTCCGGATACGGTCTTTGCGCCGAAAGCACGGGCACAGTCGCAATTTCAGCAGTCCGATTTCGGACCGTTCATGGGGATGAATGTCTCGGCCTACGCGACCGATGGAGCGGCCAAAGAGGTGATGGACTACCTGCGACAGGCGACATCGTGTGACACCTGGAGCGATCCGTCGCTGGATCTCGACTGGAGCGTCTCGAGCATGTCGTTCCCGGAGAAGGGCGACGAGAGCTTCGCGGTCAAGCTAACCACCAGCTTCGGGTTCGTCGGTTCAATCAACGTCCACGCAGTGTTCGTCCGGACTGACAACGTCATCACGCTGGTTGCCTACGGTGCGATCGGATCGGTCGGTGTCTCCGATTCCGAACCGATGGTCGACCTTGCGCTGGGCAAGCTGGAAGCGTTGCCGTAGGTTTATCCGTCATTCCGACGAAGGAGGAATCCGTTCTCTTCTGACGGGGATACGGATCCCTCCTTCGTCGGGATGACACAATTGCACCGGGCGACACCATTGGCACGGCGGACGTGGTTTACACCATCGTTGGGAGACAGAGCATGGCGACGAACGTTCAATACACCACCGGTGAAGTGCGGCACGAGGGGCCGGGTTGCCTGCTCACGCTGCTCTGGTTCGTCTTCGTTGGCTGGTGGCTTTCGGCCATCTGGATCGCAGTGGCCTGGTTCCTGATCGCCCTGATCGTCACCATGCCGATCGGGCTGATGATGGTCAACATGCTGCCGAAGATCGCCAGTCTGCGTGAACCGGGGCAGGAATTCCGCACCACGATTCAAGGCACAATCACCCGCGTCGAACAGACCAGCCTCCGCCAGTATCCATTCATCCTGCGGGCAATCTATTTCCTGTTGATCGGTATCTGGTTCTCCGGCGTCTGGATGAGCATTGCCTGGGTCGCGAGCGTTACAATAGTCGGACTACCGCTTGCGATATGGATGTTCAACCGTGTGCCTGCTATCACCACGCTCAGGCGCTACTAGTAAAGGAAGACCCTGAGTGAAGTTGCTCTTTCCACGCCGGCTGCGAGCTGCGTCGCTGCTCGCTGCGTCTGTCGCCGCCATGCTGCTGGTGTTGACCGCCGGCGCTGCCGTTCAGAATTCATTCTTCGAACGCACCTGGATGCGCACCGACCGGCCGATCGTCGATGGCCAGGTCAACCGCACCTGGATGTGGGGGCCGATCGAACCGGCCTATGAGACCACCGAACGCTATGCCGAAGCTCCCGGCGGAGAGCGGCAGGTTGCCTACTTCGACAAATCCCGCATGGAGATCACCGATCC
>CAZRNC010000150.1:0-6839 GCA_964601285.1 uncultured Thermomicrobiales bacterium
CAAGTTCCGCAGCGACCGCGCTGGCAACCTGCTGAGCATCTCCAGTGATCATCACAACCCGGACCCCGGCAGCCTGGAGTTCATCGACGGCCTGGCGGGATTCCGTCCGGATCTGGTCTTCCAGCGCGAGTGCGCCGATTACTTCGTCATCGCGAACGATGTGGAGAACGGATCCTCCGCGCTCGCTCCATTCGCTGATCTGCTCACGTAGCACCGGTGGGCTTTCAAGGCCACGTTCGCGGAGCATTGCCGGCCCACCAACGGTGATTTGCACGCCGTCTACCCTGGCTTCAACACCTCGACCGGCGCTTGCCCGGAAGTCTGTTGCGGTCGGGATCGTGATTTCGCGCTCGCGTGCGGCCCGGACGATTGCCCGTGCGACCGGGTGTTCGCTGTCCGATTCTGCTGCAGCAGCCAGCGCAAGCACGTCCGATGGATCGTCTGTGGTTGCTGCCATATCGGTAACGGCGTGTTCGCCGAGCGTGAGCGTGCCGGTTTTGTCGAATAGGACGGTGTCGATGGAACGCATGCGTTCCAGTGCCAGGCGATCCTTCACCAGGATGCCCTGACGAGCTGCCAGCGACGTTGTGATGGCTGTCACCAGCGGAATTGCCAGTCCGAGCGCATGCGGGCAGGAGATGATCAACACGGTCACGGTGCGCGAGACGGCGGCATCGACATCGCCGAGCAGCGACCAGATGATAAAGGTAGTGAGACCAGCCGTAAGCGCAACATAGAACAGCGCCGCGGCAAAGCGATCAGCAAGCGCCTGCGCCCGGGAGCGTGATTCCTGTGCTTGTTGGACCAGCCGCTGGATGCCGGCGAGCGCTGTTTCTTCGCCAATGGCATCGACGGTGACCCGGATCGAGGAGCCGGCAACGACGGTTCCGGCGACAACGGTATCTCCGGGCGACTTGGGAACCGGACGAGTTTCTCCGGTGAGCATCGATTCGTCCAGCTCGGCCGTGCCGTCGCTGATCGTGCCATCCGCAGGAACACGTCCTCCTGGCCGGACGAGGACCGTGTCGCCCTGTTTGAGTTCGTTGATTGGCACGGTATGTGTTTCACCATGGTGGATCACTTCGGCTTCGTCGGGCAGGAGCGATGCCAGTGCATCCAGCGACCCCTGGGCCTGGCCAAGCGCGCGCATCTCCAGCCAGTGGCCAAGGAGCATGATCGTCACCAGCAGCGCCAGTTCCCACCAGAAATCGAGATCGAAATAGCCGAGCGAGGTGGCCATGCTGGCGATGAATGCAACACCGATCGCCAAGGTGATCAGGAGCATCATGCCTGGTTGGCGTATGCGGATCTCCGACCAGCCACCTTCGAGGAAGACCCAGCCGCCATAGAGGAAAACGATCGTGCCCAGGACCGGGGCGACCAGATGGCTGCCATTGAAGTCTGGCGGCGTGAAGCCAAGCCACTCCTGGACCATGTGGCTGTAGATGACGACCGGGATCGAGAGGATCAGGCTGATGATGAACCGGCGCTGGTAGATATCAGCATGGCCGGCATGCGAACCATGGTCGTCGTGATGATGTTCGTGGTGGTGGTCATGCCCGGCATTGGTGTGCCGGGCATGGTCGGTTTCGTGAGAGTGAGATGAAGCCATGATGCCAGTTGTCTAGCGGGGCCCGGTCAGGAGGCGGGGTAGCCTGCCTCGTCTAGGGCCTCGCGAATCTGGGTCTCAGTGACACCAGCCGGGTCAATGTTGACGGTGACAATCTTGGTGCCGCTGTCGGCCTTGACCGTGTTGACTCCAACCAGATTGCCAAGTGTTTTCTCAACAAACGCAACGCAGTGGTCGCAGCTGATGTCCGGGGCGGTCAGGGTCAATACTGTATCTGCCACTTCTGTTCTCTCCTTGCTTTCTCGATGTTTGCCATACCCGCACGGGGTATCCAGTTCTCAAAATATACCCCCGACGGGTATAGCTGTCAAGGATGGCCAACCGTGATCGTGCCAACCATCCCGGCCTCGTAGTGGCCCGGTTCATGGCAGCCGAAGAGCAACGGTTCGTCTGTCTCGAACGTGTAAGTCAGCTCGCGGGTTTCACCGGGTGGGATCGTGATCGACGCTGATCCGGACTCCGGGCCGTGCGCATGGTCGGCGCCGGAATTGACTTCGTTCACGTGATCGAGCTGAGCCTGTTCGTCTCCGATGAGTAGCGAATGGGTCAGTTGCCCGTTGTTGGTGACAACAAAGCGAACGGTTTCGCCAGCATGGACCTCGATGTTATCGGGTGCAAACTGCATCTCGTTGGCGCTGTTGATCGTGATCTCCCTGACTTCAGTGGTGGTTGACATGTCTGCGGCATGTCCGCTGGCGTCGGCGTGATCCGGGTTGGCCAGGACGATTGCAAATGCACCAACCACCAGCGCCACGATCGCGATGCCAGCCAGGTAGGCATATTCGCCAACACGTGCCTTCAGTGGCGGGTTGAGAATCTCCTCGGCGGTCTCCGGCTGCTTGAAGCGGCGCAGGCGCAGGGCATTAGTGACAACACTGACACTGCTCATCGCCATCGCAGCGGCAGCGAGAACCGGGTTCAGCAAGATGTCGAAGAACGGATAGAGCAGACCCATCGCAACCGGTATCAGCAGGACGTTGTAGCCGAAGGCCCAGAACAGCCCCTGCTTGATTGCGCCGACCGTCTTCCGGGAGAGGGCGATGGCGGTAACGATCGTTCGCAGGTCGCCACCGATCAGGGTGATATCCGATGCAGCCATGGCGACGTCAGTTCCGGTTCCGATGGCAATACCCAGGTCCGACTGGGCGAGTGCCGGCGCGTCGTTGATGCCGTCGCCGACCATCGCGACGATGCGCCCTTCAGCCTGGAGTTCGGTGATCTTGGCCGCCTTCTGGTCCGGCAAGACGTCCGCCAGCACGTTGGTGATCCCTGCCTGTGCAGCGATGGCTCGGGCAGTCGCGGCGTTGTCTCCGGTCAGCATCCAGACATCAAGACCGAGTGCCTTCAGCTTGTCGATGGTTTCGACAGCTTCCGGCTTGAGGGTATCGGCAACGGCAATGATGCCAGCTGCGGCTCCGTCGATACTGACATACATTGGCGTTGCACCGGTGCTTGCCAGGCGTTCGGCTTCCGCTTCAATCTCATCGATCCGAATCGAACTGGAGAGCATCAACGCCCGGTTGCCGATAGCGATGCGGCGGCCATCTACTGTGGCCTCGACCCCGCGCCCGGTGATCGAATTGAAGTTGTCTGCTGCCGGCAGTGCCAGGCTCCGGGCATGGGCGTGGCTGACAATTGCCTCGCCGAGCGGGTGTTCGGAGCCAACCTCGACGGCGGCGGCCACGGTCAGCAGGTCTGTTTCGTTGAAGCCAGAAGCCGGGATGACGCCAACAGCCGAGGGCTTGCCGCGGGTGATCGTGCCGGTTTTGTCGAGGACGATCGTGTTGATCTTGCGTGTCTGCTCCAGCGCTTCACCGCCTCGCACCAGGATGCCATGCTCGGCGGCTTTACCGGTACCGACCATGATTGCGGTCGGAGTTGCCAGGCCAAGGGCGCAGGGGCAGGCGATGATCAGAATAGAAATGAGCACGGTCACTGCAAAGATGAGCGAAGGTCCGAAGATCAGCCAGGCCCCAAAGGTGAGCGCGGCAACGACGAGGACGATTGGGACGAAGTAGCTGGCGATAGTATCGGCCATACGCTGCATCGGGGCTTTCGAGCCCTGGGCATCTTCGACCATCTTCATGATCTGGGAGAGTGTGGTGTCACGGCCGACGCGGGTTGCCCGGAAGATGAAGCTGCCGGTGCGGTTCAGCGTTGCACCGATCACCTGGTCGCCGGTGGATTTCTCGACTGGCAGGCTTTCACCGGTCAACATGCTTTCGTCGAGTGCCGAAGCACCTTCGGTGATGACGCCATCGACCGGGACCTTCTCGCCCGGACGTACCCGGACCAGGTCGCCCTGCTGCACGGCTTCGACCGGGATGTCCTGTTCGACGCCGTTGCGTAGCACACGGGCTGTGCGTGCCTGCAGTCCGGCCAACGCCTTGATCGCTGCGCCGGTCTGTCGCTTGGCGCGCGCTTCCATCCAGCGGCCCATCAGGATCAGGGCAATGATGATGACGGCGCTTTCGAAGTAGAGGTAGTAGGGAAATCCCCAGCGGGCGGCGAGGTCTGGCCAGAGTGTGACAAAGGCGCTGTAGCCATAGGCGACGCTCGTGCCGACCGCGACCAGGGTGTTCATGTTGGTTGCGCCGTGCTTGAGCGCGCTCCAGGTGGCAGTGTAAAAGACCTTGCCGGCCCAGAACTGGACAACGGTGGCGGCGATCAGCATAACCGGAGCGAGGTAGGTCATCTCGATATTGAGTGGCAGGTACATCAGCGCCATCATGACCGCGCCAATGGCGAAGCTGACGGTCCACTTGCGGCGCAGATCGTCGATTTCGTGTTGACGCTGGATGTCGCGGCTATCGACCGGATCTTCGGTCACCGTTGCTACCGGCGCCGGACGTTCTCCGACCTGGTAGCCCGCCTTCTCGATGGCCGCATCGAGTTCTGCAATCGAAACCTGGGCGGGATCGAAGCGGACGTTAGCCTTTTCGGTCGCGAGGTTGACATTTGCCAGCTCGACGCCGGCAACCCTGCCCAGCGCACGTTCTACCCGGCTGACACATGCGGCGCAGGTCATCCCTTCGACCGGGATGATCGCCTCGCCGGCAGCAGTCGCGACCGGGACAGGTGTGTTTGCGACCGGTATCTCGCCGACGGTGTAGCCGGCTTTCTCGATGGCTGTTTTCAGTCCGGTCAGGTCAACCTTGCCCGGGTCGAAGGTGACACGGGCCTTTTCTGTCGCCAGGTTCACGTTGGCTTCCGAGACGCCTTCAACCTTGTCGAGCGAGCGTTCGACCCGCCGGACACAGGCTGCACAGGTCATGCCATCGACCGGCAGATCTATCTCTTCGAGTTGTCTGGTGGTTGTCGTTGCGACATCCATGGGAAATCCTTACTGATGGTCGTTCGCACCTATACCCCTGGTGGGTATCGACGTCAATAATACCCCCAGTGGGTATGCCTGTCAAGGCTTGCAAAGGATACCCCTCTGGGGTATTATATATGCAGAACTTGCATCTAACACCGGAGAACACCATGGCTGTAACACCAACAACTGACGAGACAACCGCTCACAATCATTCATATGGACACGACAAGGCCAAGATCCTGGCACGCCTTCGGAGAATCGAAGGTCAGGTGCGGGGAGTTCAGCGGATGGTTGAGGAAGACAAGTACTGTGTAGACGTCCTTACGCAGCTTTCGGCCATCATCGCTGGCTCTCGGGCGGCAGGGTTGCTGATTCTCGAAGACCATATTCGTGGGTGCGTGGTGAATGCAGCACCCGAGGACCAGGAAGACGTCCTCGACGAACTGGTTACCGCGATCGAGCGCTTTACCCGGGCAGTCTCCTGATACTGGAGCACCTAACGAAGCTCACAGAAAACGGCGGGCCATGTGGCCCGCCGTTGCGTTGTCTGGTTGCGTTCGGAGTCTAGACTCCAACCGTCTTGCGGACGCCGACGGCAGTGCGCCATTCGGGGCGCATGCCGGTCTTGCCGCGGAAGGAATCATCCAGCAGCTCTTCGAGCTTGCGGGTGATCGGGCCGATTTCGCCGTCACCGACGACATACTTGTCGACCGAATTGATTGGCGTGATCTCAAACGCTGTGCCGCACATGAAGACTTCATCGCTGATGTACAGCTCGGTGCGGTCGATGGCGCGTTCGACAACCTCGAGGCCCATCTCGTCGCGGGCGAGCTCGATGAGTGCTTCACGGGTGATGCTCTCGAGGATCGACTGGGTGATGTCCGGCGTGATCAGTTTGCCATCGCGGACCATCATGAAGCAGGAACCGCCACCTTCGGCGACCTTGCCCTGGTTGTTCATGAGCAGAGCAATGTCATAGCCGTTCTGGGATGCTTCCATGCCGGCCAGTTGACCGTTGCGATAGTTAGAGATGTTCTTGATGCGGGGCGGCATCACGTTGTCCGAGATGCGGGTCCACGATGAGATGCAGGCACTCAGGCTCTTTCCGCTGAGGAGGTGCGAGGGGTTGGAGCGAGTGTTGATCAGAATCTCGCAGCCGCCGCCGGCGGCACTGAAGCCGCTTTTGCCATCTCCACCACGGTAGGCCATCGGCCGGATGTAGGTATCTTCGCGGGTGTCGTTTGCCCGCAACAGTTCGAGGATTGCCTCGATCAGGTGCGATGCGCTCCATGCTGGATCGAGCCGGACCATTTTCATGGACTGGTCGAGACGCCTCATGTGCTCTTCGAGCCTGAAGACGTAGAGTTCTTCCTCTTCGGCGTTCCAGTAGGCGCGAATGCCTTCAAATACTGCGCCGACGGTCGACCAGCCAAGGGCGGTGACGTGGACCGTGGCATCGTCCCATTTAACCTGGTCGCCGTTCCACCAGAGGTAGGTTGGGTTGTCGTTTGACACGTAGCTCTCCTTTGTTCTGCGCACAGCACTGCTATGTTCCTGCCGCGGGGTGCTTTGACGGCAGGTTGACTGGGTTCAGGATACCAGACCTTTTGTCGCTGTAACCTGCCATTTGTTCTGAGCCAATTTCCGGATTTGGATGGTCTCCGGCTCTGTACGGCAACGTGAATCAACATGGAAAACGGAGAGAGCCAAAAGGCCCTCTCCGCGTGTGTGCTCTTACGATGGTGCGGAAGCTCTATGCTTCGCGGCCCTCGATGTAGAGGCTGTTGAACATCGACACGTAGATGTTCGAGTTTGGCACCGGCGCACCCTGGGCATTGGTCAAGAGACCCTTCACCCATGGCTTGAAGAGGTAGTAGGACACACGGTAGG
>CAZRNC010000151.1:0-6806 GCA_964601285.1 uncultured Thermomicrobiales bacterium
GTTGATGCCGTTCCAGATGCCGCAACCGTTGCCCAGGAGATCGTCCGCGGCGTCAGCGTCTACCTCCAGCATGTCGATCACCCGGACCCTCGTGAAGCGTTAGCCCGCTGTTTCGCAACAGCGAACGAGCGGGTGCTCTCCGAGAATAGCAATCGAACCGGCATGCGCAGGCTTCATCTTGGCCTGACCTGTGTCATGCTCGACGGCCATGGGCTGTACGTTGCCCAGTGCGCCCCGAGCCAGTTGCTGGTCTGGCAGGACACCAACCTCGTTGAGCTGCCATCGCTATCGACCTGGTCAGCCCGCGATATCACTGGAACATTCACTTCTCTCAGCTATCCCTTGGGTTTTCAGAAGGACCTTGAGCCTAGAATTTCCTATACCGAATGGGAGCCTGGCGATGTTGTCGCTGCGGTTTCATGGCAGCTCGCCCGGCATTTGAGTGACGCCGGGTCGCTCGATCACGGTACCGGGTCGGACGTGCTCTATCACGCATTGTCTGACGATGGGCTTGTTTCGGCAGGACGGTATATCCATGGAGCGGTGTTCCGGCTTGGAGATGTAGGCGCCGCAGGGAGGATGGTCCCGGATGTTCGGGATCCCCGTCAACTGGATGCATCGGATTCCGGAATTGCCCCGAATTTTGGTAGCCGGAGTACACCGCAATCCGATAGGCTTGAAACAGGACACCTTTTTAACACTGATACTGACGAACTTCCGACGATTCGCACCGAGTCCCTGTCTAACACGAACGATGCAACGGTTGTCGATCTGCCTGCATCAACGCCAAGATTTTCCGGTAGTCAACATTTCAGATCACAGACTGCAACGCATGAACCGGTAAGGAACAACAGGAGTCGAAAGACAGGAATACATCGTGACGGATCCGGTCGGCCACCAGCGCGTAGAGGGCACATTGTGGAGATTCTTGCCGGATTGCTATTGAGCCTGTCAGCCGCGGTGGTCGGCGTCTGGCAGATCAACAAACGTGATCGACCAATTCACGGCCCGCGAGATGACGGAACGTTGGGCCTGCCGCATTTGCAGCGGTGGTCTCATTCCTATCATGCACCACGCTTCCAGAACGTACGGAGAGTTTCGCCTCGCATGCAAGTGAACCGGTTCCTGGCGGTCGGTGCGTTGCTCGTACTTGTCGCAATCGCCGGGTTGATGGCCTTCAACGCGCTCAACCGCCAGGAGACTGCCGGCAATCAGGACTTCCAGGCGCGCCTGTCGGAGATTTCGACCGTTCGGGCGAGTATCGACACGTCCATTCCGAGCGATGTGAACTTCCAGGCGCTGCAAGGCGCCCAGGCGGCACTGGTCGAGATGCAGGGTTCGGCATCTTCAGACGATATGCAGGCTGCGGTTCTTGAGGAGCAACGGGCCGTTGCGACAGCACTGACCGAACTGACCGGTTCGACAACGTTGAGCGCCGTCCAGGTGCTTGGTGCGTTGCCAGCAGCTCCGGAAGGAGTGACTCCACGGCTCTTCACCGGTGGCGGGCGCATCTTCGTGCTGAGTGACTCGTTGTATGAACTGGACGCGATCTCTGGCAATCTCGTGCTGCTCCTTGCCGGCGGTCAGGAGGTTGGCGGGTCGCCAATCGGAACGATGCTGGCAGCAACCTGGAACGAAGACCGGTTGATGGTTGTCGACAGCCTGAACGTCTTTGTCCGGAATCCGGGAACCGGAGAGTGGCAGCGGATTCCGCTGGGGATGATCACCGAGGGTGGATTCTCTGACATTGCAGCGATTACCGCGTTTGATCGAAATCTCTATTTCCTGAGTGGTGGGCTGGGCAAGATCTTCAAGTATGACGCGCTGGACTTCGGGGCGGCTCCGGAAGATTGGGCAAGCGCGACAACGCGGGATGCCTTGGCCGATAGTGTCGATTTCCAGATTGATGGGTTCATCCACGTGCTTGCTTCGGACGGCCGGATCATGTCGTTCTTCCGCTCGACAATCGAGCAAACGATTGAGCCGCGTGTGCGGCCTGAGGCCATTCAGGCAACCGCGTTCCAACCGGTAATGGGTGGGAAGTATTTCTACATCGTCGACAGCGGCAGTGGCCGGATCATCGCGGTCAACGCCGAAGGTGAACTCTACCGCCAGTTCGTCACCACCCCGGATCAGCCCTCGTTGATCGGCGCCACCGACCTGGTTATCAACGAAAGCAATGGGCTGGCGTATCTGCTGGTGAACAACACGCTCTTCACCGTCCGCCTGACGGTTCCGGAGGAATAGGGCGATCCGGACACCTTCCGCTGCTCCCACATGTGGAGGCGCAACTCATTGCGCCCGTTGTTTGCCACCATCGATGTTGAGGCCGGAGCAGACAATCTTGTTTGTCATCCTGAGCGAAGTCGAATGATCTCATTCCACGGATCTTTCCAGGTGCCGTCAAGATTCGAGGGTCGAGATCCTTCGACTTCGCTCAGGATGACAAACACACCGGCATGTACATGCCAAAACCGGAAGTGGTTCGAGCAACCGGGCGTATGCAAGACGCCCCTACGAACGTTTCTGGAAACACGTCACGATACGCTGGTCAAACTACTCAGGATGACAGATTCACCGGCATGTACAAGTCAAACTCCGAGTTACTTGGCACCGGTTGGTTCACTGCGGCCTTTTGAATTGAAAGCAAACCTTGGCACCGTCAATCTGCAACTAATCAGGCAAGAGCAAGGCCGCTCCAGAAACTGGAGCGGCCTGAACCCTGTGCTATGTGCTGGCGGTTAGCGGGTCTGGAAATACTCTGCGTTTAGTCCCAGGAACCGTGACCATCGTTCCGGCAGGTCGTCTTCAAAGAAGATTGCCTCGACCGGGCAGACTTCGGCACACACGCCACAATCTATGCATTCGTCTGGATCGATAAAGTACTGTTCGCGGTCATCGCCCGTGTGAATGCAGTCGACGGGACACACTTCGACGCAGGATGCGTCTTTTACGCCGATACATGGCTCGGCTATAACGTAGGTCAACCGTAGACTCCTTCCAGGTTCGATAAGGGTCTCGCGTGATGCGACACATTTGACCCTATTCTACGGCTGAGTATAGCACGCAAGCCGCTGTTTCCATGGGTCACAACAGCGAACGTGTGAGCTGCCTAACCGTGGATGAGGATGTTGCTGGTTGCGTGCCAGACCCGGTTGAACACGGGCACGGCTTCATGTGGCTCCATGATTCTCGGCCGGTGTTCCTGCTCAATGAAGACTGGCACCAGGTCGATGGAAAGTGCCTGCGATCCCTGCATCCAGACATGGGCGATCATGCCTTGCTGGGTCTCGATCGACCACGCCTGGTCGAAGATGAAATTGCCAAGCGAGTAGACAATCGCCTTGCCCTGGTAGGTCTCTACTGCCTGTACCCAGTGAGGGTGCGAACCCATAACCATGGCTGCACCGTGGTCGATAGCGAGATGGGCGAAGTCGCGTTGTTCGCTGGTTGGGTCGGCCACATATTCCACGCCCCAGTGGAAATAGGGGATGACGACATGCCCGGCAGCGAGTTCTCTCTCGATATCCTGGACAACATAGTCGGGCTCCATTGGCATCGTGCCGGCCCAGTCAGGCCCGGCGCCGTCCCAGTGGTCGGTGACGCCGTTGTAGCCGATGAAGGCGTAGGTTACCCCGTTTAGCTCAACGACCACCGCCTTCCGGGCGGCATCCAGATTCTCACCGATACCGAAGTGCTGAATTCCGGCAGCATCGAGGGCAGCTGCGGTGTCGTTCATGCCCTGACGTCCGAAATCCATGGTGTGGTTGTTGGCACGGGAGAGAATGTCGATCTCTGCCAGCTTCAAGCCTTCGATTGCGGCAGGATAGGTGGAGAACGAGAAGGTATCCCGGTTGACCGGTGGGACGATGTTGTCCGATATCGAGCACTCCAGGTTGCCGATGGTCAGGTCGGCCCAGATCAAATCCTGATACACGTCCCAGAATGGCGCGGAGAAATCGCCTACCCGCTCCATTGCCATGTGGACATAGCGTCCGAAGATGATGTCGCCCACCCAGGTCATCGAAACCGGCGCCGGGCCGGTGACGGTCTCGCGGATCAGGTCGAACTGGTTGGGATCCCGCGGGTCAATGGTCATCGACTGGCGAAGGGGATTGCCGGCGTCTGGTGTCACCAAATGGTCGACGTCGTCGATCTTGAGATGTCGAAAGCGAAAGTCAACCCGCTGCTTCGGGAGTATGGCAATCGTGCCGGTCTCAAAGTGGAGAAACTCTTCCAGGTCATCTAGCGCGTCGATATTCAGATCGGCCTGTGCCGGATCGAGTGGTCCGGATGACCCTTCGACCGTTACCCGTTTGACGGTGTGTGAACCTGGTTCACCGAGTTCACTCCAGTCATTCACCTCGCCGTTCCAGATCGCTTCCAGACGGTCCATCGAGATATTCCGGATCTGGAGCCGGCGCGAGACGACCGGAATGTAGTCGATCTCAACGGTTGCAGGTTCGCGGGTGCTGGTCGCTGTTGCCTGAGATGCACCGTCCTGCGGGGTTGATGTTGGGCCGGCAGGTGGCGCATCGTCGTCTGCTGTTGCCTCCCGGGTGGCTGTCGGTGTGCCGGCGGGTGGGCTGCTTTGGCCGGAAGGTCGCGATGTGGGTGTCGATTCGGCTTCCGAGCTGGTAGCCGATGGTTGAGGTTCGACCAACTCTTCCGGACCGCTGCAAGCTGCCAGAAGACCGGCGAACCCTGCTCCTGCGCCGAGCAGCAGGGCGCGTCGTGAGTATTGTCGTGTATTCGGGGCAGGCTCAGGCATGCAGTCTGTCTCCAGAGTTCTTGCCGGATTCCATCATCCTGCCCCCGATTGTACCGTTCGGGTTACATCAATCCATCTGCCAGGAGCATTTCAGCGTTAAGAATCGACGCGCCGGCAGCGCCTCGGATTGTGTTGTGACCCAGGACAACAAACTTGATATCCAGCACCGGGCACTCGCGAACCCGGCCGACAACCGAGGCCATACCGCGCTCGACATCCCGGTCGAGGATCGGCTGGGGACGGTCTTCAATGTCGGTCACGATGATTGGTGCCGACGGGGCCGACGGCAGGTTCATTTCTTGCGGCCGGCCACGGTAGGCTCGCAGGACTTCGACGACCTCTTCCGGGCTGGCGGACTTCCCGAGTTTCAGGTTGACCGTCTCCATGTGACCATGACGCACCGGGACGCGGTTGCACTGGGCGCTCATCGACAGATTTGCGTCCTCAAACCGGGAGCCGGTGAAGGAGCCGAGCAGCTTGCGGGATTCGGACTCCATCTTCTCCTCTTCACCGCCGATGTAGGGCACCACGTTGTCGATCATGTCGAGCGATGGCACTCCCGGATAGCCTGCACCGGAAACGGCCTGCATTGTCGAGACCAGGCAGGTCTCGATGCCGAACGCATCCCAGATCGGCTTCAGTGCCAGCACAAGGTGAATCGTCGAGCAATTCGGGTTGGTGACGATGAACCCTTTCGAGAATCCGCGGTTGCGCTGCTGGACTGCAATGGCAGCTGCATGGTCGGCGTTGACCTCGGGGATCATCAGCGGGACATCATCTTCCATGCGGTTGTCACGGGCGTTTGAGAAGACGTAGTGCCCGTCAGCTGCCAGGCGAAGTTCGGTCTCCCGTGCTATGCCACCGGGCAGCGAGGCGAAGACGACATCGGCGGTAAGCGGATCCTCCGGATGCTTGATCGTCATCCCGCCGACATCGGCGGGCGGGGCCGAGCTGAGCTTCCAGTTGGTGTATTCGCTGTAGACCTTGCCGGCACTGCGCTCGCTGCCGACGACTTCGGTCAGCTTGAAATTCGGGTGTCCTTCGAGCAACTCGACATAGCGCTGCCCCACGCTTCCTGTAGCGCCAAGAACGGCGACGCTCAACTGCTTGCTCATCGAGGCTGTTCCTTTCCTGCCCGCCAACCGGGCCGGGCACAAAAAAAACAGGAGCGCTTGCTCCTGCTGCCGGTACACCTGTCACGTTTCTGGAAGTCGCTAACACCCCCACCAACGTGACGCCGCACCGGCGCCCGCAGTAGTGGTAATAATGGTGTTCATAATGCTGGCCAGAAACTGGTCGTGCATTGATGGATGCTCCATCATCTGGTGAGATCATGCATGTGTCCGGTAGGCTCCGGACTCTGCAACGTTTCAACTGTGGGGACAATAGCAGCGAAACGCATGAACGTCAAGGGGAGGGCAATATGAACGGACAACCGATCGGGTTGGCTATTTTGGGACTTGGGACGATAGGCAGCGAAGTTGCGCGGGCAGCGCTGGCCGATGACCGGTTGAACCTGGTCGTGGTTCTGGATCGTGGTCCGGAACGTGCCGAGCGGGCCGGTATTGACCCGGCATTGATCCTGACCGACGGCAATCAGGTGGTGAACCATCCGAATGTCCAGGTCGTCGTTGAGGTGCTGGGCCGGGAGCAGCCTGCAGGCGACCTGATGATCCAGGCGCTGGCGAACGGTAAGCATGTGGTCACTGCCAACAAGGAGGCCGTTTCCAAACAACTGCCGGGCATCCTGGCTGCCGCACGTGACGGGCAGTCCGGTTTCCTCTGTGAGGCAAGCGTCGGCGGCGGGATCCCGCTGTTTGTCAGTTTGAAAGCGGTCATGGAATCGAACCGGATCGAGCGGGTACGCGGCATCGTCAACGGCACTACCAACTACATTCTCTGGAAGATGGAGACCGAGGGCGCGGCATACGACGAAGCACTGGCCCAGGCGCAGGAACTCGGCTATGCAGAACCGGATCCGACAGCAGATGTTGAGGGGTTCGACGCGAGCTACAAGCTTGCGATTATTGGTTCG
>CAZRNC010000152.1:0-6766 GCA_964601285.1 uncultured Thermomicrobiales bacterium
TCGAAATCCTGCCGGCGGCCGATCAGGTCACCGTTCCCGGACTGGGCCTGCGAGCAACGATCAACGAACAGCCGCTGATGGCTGGCTCGATCCGAATGTTCGTCGATGTTCCACGAACGCCCGAGGTCGAAGGTGCCATTGATGCGGTGGAACAGGGTGGTGCAACCGCTGTCCTGGTTGGCAACGACCGGCAGATTCTCGGCGTCATTGGCATCAGTGACACTATCCGCGAGGATGCAACTTCTGTGCTATCCCGGCTGCACAAGCTCGGCGTCAAACGGCTGGTCATGCTCAGTGGCGACCGGCAACAGGCCGCAGAACACATTGCAACTACCGCCGGCATCGACGAGGTACGGGCCGAGCTGCTGCCGGAGCAGAAGCTCGACGCCATCGCCGGCCTCCGCCATCAGGGCGCGACCGTAGCGATGGTCGGCGACGGCATCAACGACGCACCGGCTCTGGCCAGCGCCGATGTTGGCATCGCCATGGGTGCCGGCGGCACCGATGTCGCCCTGGAGACCGCCGATATCGCCCTGATGAGCGACCGGCTGCACGGTCTGGCCGACACCATTCAGCTTGGACAGGACACGCACCGCAAGATCTGGACCAACATCACCCTCTCACTGGTGATCAAGGTGCTCTTCCTCGGTCTGGCGTTGTTTGGCTACGCCAGTCTCTGGATGGCAATTCTGGCCGACATTGGCACCTCACTGGTCGTCATCGCCAACGGCATGCTCCTCCTCCGCTGGCGCGAGCGTTCGTGACCTTTTTCACGGGGACGTCTTTTATAGACGTCCCCTTCTGATGCAGGGAACAGGCGAGCGCGGCGTCTCCGCGCGAGGAGACGACACACGATGCTTGACCAACTTCTGCAATGGGTTCTGGTTGCGGTTCTGGCTGCGCTGTTCAATGTCACCCCGGTGCTGGCTCCGCCCACCTGGGCGATGCTGGCATGGTTCCAGACACAACAGCACGTCGGACTGCTGGCCATCGTTGTGCTTGGCGCAACCGGCGCGACTGCCGGACGGCTCGCACTGGCGCTGATCGCCCGGAAGCTCGGCACCCGGATCATCCCTGCCCGCCGGCGAGAGGACCTCGAAAAGCTGGTTGAGACGATTCAGGAGCGCAAGCGCTTCAGCCTGCCGGCGCTTTCGATGTTCGCGATCGGGCCCGTGCCCAAGTCGCTGCTCTTCATGGCCGCCGGCATCGCCCGTGCGCCACTCTGGCCGGGCGCAATTGTCTTTGGCATCTCGCGTGGGTTGATCTATCTGGGAACACTGGCCGCGGTCGATGTCACCTTCTCATCATTTGGCGACATCTTCACCTCAACTATCGGTGGTCCACTCATCATCGCCGCCCAGATCGCCAGCGTCGTCGGCCTCTTCGTTGTCCTGCGAATGGACCTCACCAACCTGAAGCAGCACGCCCTGCTGCTTTTCCGGGTGCCGGCGATGATCGCTCTCATCCGCAAACCACTACCAGTTCGCACAAAATAACCGGTGCGGTCATTCGTCGCTGCTCGAAGACGCCCTTGCAGCCTCGGCCTGGCTTGACAGCGACACCCGCCGCTCGTGAATCGGACTGTAGCGGTCATAGCTGGTGACAATCAGCGTCAGCAACATCACCGAGAAGATCAGCGCTCCGCGGGGCATCATCCCGGTTGATGGAGCAGCCAGATATAGACCGCAGCAATGATCAGGTTGATCCCCGTCAGCCCGAAGAACTCAGTCATCACCGAACGCCATTCCCGGCCACGGGTTGCCAGCCAGTGGGAGACGAATGCGTTGGCGATGACGACCACACCAACCCCGACGATCAACTCAATGACCGACGTTTCCACCCCCGGCAACATCTCGGCGAAGATCACCGTCATGAGAGCAACGAGGATCACCTTCTCAAGCAACCCGGTCCGCCAGTAGCGCTCGGAGAGCGGTAGCTTACCGGTGTCAAGATCATCACGGTCAGCGTTCCGGTTCGCATCCAGCGTCAGACTCCAGTTCGGCGCAGGCAGACGTTTGAATCCCAACCGGCCAAGCAGAATTGCAGTAACCCCAAGCACCAGCAGCACCGGAATGATCCAGAGTGCGCCGCCAATGGCCGTGCCCCAGCTGTCATCGGGCGATGCGCTCAGGATGGACTCGCGGAAGAAATCGGTCACGTCCATCTTGGCAATGTGGATCCAGTATTCCTGGGGCAGCTTGATGAACACCCAGATCGCCGCGGCCGCGACGATAATCCCCGCCGATGTCAGCCGCAAGGGGTTCCAGCGCGTTCTCACCACTTCATACCAGATGAAGAAATACTCGAAGGTGTTGGGGAAGACAAAGAGCACCCAACGGGCTGCGCTTAGTTCGAATACCACGATCCCGATCAGGCGGTAATACCAAAGGACCTTGCCGACACTGAATGCAAACAGGTTGGACCAGTTTCGCAGCGTCGAAATGTAGGCCAGTGACAGATAATAGACATCCAGCGCCTTGTCATAGGACTGGTAGTTGGTAAGGTCCAGATCGGTCAGCAGTTCGAACGCGGTCTGATCCACGCCATCCACCAGCATTGCCACCACAATCGCCGGCAGCGGATACCGGAACACCGCCAGCGGAACGAGCAGCCGGAGTCCTACAACGACCACGAAGACCAGCAGATCCGTGCTCACACCCGTTCGTCCCTATCATTTTCCAGCCGGAAACCATCCTTCGACTAGAATCGCATGCACACCGTATGGATGTAAATGAAGTGTGGCTGCTTATGACCCTCGATTTCCGGTTGGAATCCTGACGAGAGCGGACACCTCGAATGCTGGATTTGCCCCCGCAGGGGTAGGGGCGCAATAAGTTACCCCCCTGTTCCAACTCATTCCAGTTTGGGCTTGTACATGCCTCTTTCACTGTCATCCTGAGCGAAGTCGAAGGATCTCCTTCCATGAAACGCTCAAGGACCAGGCAAGCGGCATGGAAAGAGATCCTTCGACTTCGCTCAGGATGACAACCTAAACGCCGTTCTTCCTCGCGTACGTTCGATGATTCTGAATTAGTTGGAACAGGTGAATAAGTTACTCCCTGGCCCCAGCTCAAAGCTCCGTCGGTTCCGTCTTCCGGGTATGTGCCCGGAGTTCGTGGATCGGGCGGTAGCGGTCGTAAAGCGTGATGATCAGCGTTAGCAGGAAGATGAAGAAGAGCTGGTCACGTCCGCGCACCGAGCCGTCCAGGGTCGGCAACAGCCACATGTAGATTCCGGTCAGCACCACGTTGATCAGCGCCAGGGCGAAGAACTCGGTCGCGACCGAACGCCAGTGCGTTCCGTGTGCGGCAAGCCAGTGCGAGACGAACGCATTCGCGGCAACGACCACGCCGATCCCGACCATCAGCTGCAACAGCGATGCCTCAACGTTTGGCAGCATCTTGCCGAAGACAACGCCTATCAAACCAACCAGGATGACCTTCTCCAGCAGCCCTTCCCGCCAGTGCTGCTCGGCACGAGGTTTGGTCGCTGCATGCACAAACTCGTCAGCATACTTGTTGGAATCCATCGTCAGCGGCCAGTCCGGCTCCGGCAGGCGGCTGTTGATCCAGCGCAACAGGAAGAACGCACCAGCCACAACAATCAGCAAGACCGGGAAGATCCAGAGTGCATCGCCAAAGGCTGTGCCCCAGCTATCTTCAAGCGACGCACCGAGAATGGTCTCCTTGAAAAAGTCGGTCACGTCATTCTGGGCAATATGAATCCAGTACTCCTGCGGCAGTTTGATAACGACCCAGATCACCGCTGCTGCCACGACAAACGTCTTCGCGGCGAACTTCAGCGGATTCCAGCGGGTGCGAGCGCCTTCGTACCAGATGAAGAAGTATTCAAATGTGTTCGGAAAGATGAACAGCAGCGCCCGGAAGCCAAGCACCTCGAACAAAGCCACCCCGGCCAGGCGGAAATACCAGAGGAAACGGCCCACGTTGAACCCGTAGAGGTGCGACCAGTTCCGCATCGTGGCGATATAGGCGATTGCCAGATAGTAGACATCCAGCGCCTTGTCGTAGGACTGATACCAATCCAGTTCCATATCGGTGAAGATCTGGAAGATGGTCTGGTCGACCGCATCCAGCACCATTGCCGCAACAATCGCCGGAAGCGGGAAGCGGAAGATGAACAGCGGGACAATCAACCGGCCAAGCAGGACAAGAAGAAAAATCGTGATTTCTGTCGCATCCAAGTGCTCTGTAACCTTCCCATCATGCCCGGCCGGGCAACAACAGGCACAACCAACCGGTCAACGCTTCCTGACAGGCTTGCCTCGCTGGGCGGAGACTGTCAGAAAGCGTCGCACGATTAGTGGTCAAACGCAAGATGGATTTGGCTGAACGGCAGCTACATGACTTCCGGCGCAGCGACGCCGAGCAGGGCGAGACCGTTGGCCAGGGTCTGGCGGGTGGCGGCGACCAGGGCGATCCGCATTGTCCGCACCGGTTCCGGCGCGGTCAGAATCGGGCGCTTGTCGAAATCGGCGTAGAAGTCGTTGAACTTCTGGGCCAGCTCGAAGACATAGGTCGCGATCACCAGCGGCTTGTGCTCGTCAGCCGCCTTCTGCACTTCCGACGGAAAAATCCCGATCTGCTGGATCAGGTCGATCTCTTCCGGCTGCATCTCGTCGAAGCTGATTTCGCCGGTTGGCAGTTCGTCCACCCGGTCGAGAATGCGACAGGCCCGGGCGTGGGCATACTGGATGTACGGCGCGGCGTGGCCGTCAAACGAGACCGCCTCTTCCATGTTAAAGAGCAGCACCCGGTTGTTGTCGCGGTTCACCATCGAATAGAGCAGGCTGCCGATGCCGACATCCTTGGCAATGGCGGCCTTCTGTTCGGCAGAAAGCTCGGAATTCGGACTCTTCTCTTCAATGATCTCGAGTGCACGAGCCTGCAACGCCGCCGAGACATCCTCGTAGAAAACAACGTTGCCGGAGCGACTGCTCACAACTCCGTCGGGAAGTGCCACGATTTCGTATCCAAGGTGAAAACACTTCTCCGCCTGTTCAAAACCCCAGAGTTCCATAATCTTGAAAATCTGCTGGAAGTAGAGAGTCTGTCGAACGTCGATCACCCAGATCGACTGATCGACATCGTAATCCTCGAACTTGCGCCGGGTCAGCTCCAGGTCCTTGGTCGAATAGAGCGTCGTGCCGTCTGACCGGAGAATCGGCAGTGTCCGGTAGGTCTCCTTGGTCAGACCAAGCTGTTCGTCGATCTTGACGACCGGCAAACCCTCGCTGATCTCGGCGATGCCACGGTCGAGCAGATCCTTGACGATCTCCCGGCCCTCTTCCTCAACTTCGCTTTCGGTGAACCAGACATCGAATTTGACACCAAGCTCATCGTAAATCCGGTAGAACTCCTGCATGCTCCATTCGCGGGTCTCTTCCCAGAGCTTCACAAACTCGGGGTCCTTCTGCTCCCACTTCTGGAACGTTTCCTTCACCTCTTCGCGCCACTGCGGAACATACGGCCACCACTCGATATGCTGGCCCAGCCGCTCCCAGCGCTGGTAGCGCTCGGTGGTGTTCTCGGTCGTCACCACCGGCAGGGGGCCCTTCACCGTGGCCGTCCGTGAGACAGGCGGCGGAGCCTGTTGCGGACCGTTCTCCTCGATGAACTCCAGCTCGACCTGCAACTGCTCACCGATCAGCGGCCAGAAGCGGGGAATCGTCTGACCATCGTAAATCTGGTCGGCCGCAATCTCCCGCTGGTTTGCCAGCTGGCCCAGCAGGTAGGCGACATCCTCGCCGGGGACACCCTGCTCGAAGAGCGACTTCATCATTTTGTCGACCGCGCCGACGAAAAGCGAATCCTGGCTGGAAAGCTCGTTCAGCAGTTTGACGACGTCGTCCTGCAACTGCACCCGCCGGTCGGATTCCACGTAAATCTCACCGAGCCGCCGGCCCCGCCGATTTTTCGGGATGTTCTCGTGGCTGTGGAAACTGCTGTAGCACCATAGGCACTTTATGACGTGCATACCGATATCGCCGATATAGTTCGCCCGGATCGTGTCAAACCCGGCAAACTCGGTGATGTTGGAAAGTGCGTTCCCCAGCGCCACATTCCGGGAGTGGCCGATGTGGAACTCCTTGTGGGTGTTCGGCTGGGAGAACTCGATCATCACCCGATCGGACTTGGCAGCGCCACGACCGTAATCCGTGCCGCCATCAATCGCACCATGGACAACTTCGTTGGCCAGCTTGTCAGTCGGGAAGTAGAGGTTGACGTAGCCGTTGACCGCCTCGACCCGTTCGAACTCCGGCCGTTCGGCCAGTTTGCCGGCGATGGCGTTGGCAATCTCGCCAACCCGTTCGCGGATGATCTCCTGCTGCTTTTGCTTGGCCTGCTTCTTGGAGAGACCTTCCAGCTCGGCGGGAGGGTTTTCCTGGACCGATTCGTTAGCCAGTTGAAAGGCAACTGAAGAAGCCGTGCCCCAGGAACCGGAGAACGGGACAGGACGCATCGCCAGCGGCCGGCTTCCATACCCGAGGTCATCAAGCACCCCGTTGATAATCGCCGCTGCCTGCTCTTCATACTGCCCAAACATCGTCTATCCACTCTCCGTCGATCTCACCTGGACACGGAAAATCCCGGCCCCCAAACGCACCTGCAAGTATTCCACGTTAATGGCGGATTCGTTTCCTTGTAGGGGCTACGCGCTGCGTCGCCCTGAAGCCAGGGACGTGGAGCCGGGCGACGCAGCGCGTAGCCCCTACAAGGAAACGACAAACGGCGGGGCGTTTGCC
>CAZRNC010000153.1:0-6764 GCA_964601285.1 uncultured Thermomicrobiales bacterium
CCCAGATCGCCTACGCCCAGGAAACCGTCACCAGCCAGGCCTACTGGATTGGCTCGCTGGCAATTGTTGCGCCGGACAAGGATCCCGATGCCTATATTAATGAAATAGAAGCGGTGACGCCGGAAGACGTGCAGCGCGTTGTCGCACGGTATCTCACTGAGAGCCGGTCGACAGTTGGCTGGCTGATACCGACAACGCCCGACGTTGCAGTGACAGGTGGTGAATAGGATGACCGGGCAACAGAACCTCGACTCTTCTATGCCTGCCACCCGGCAGACCCGGCTCGCAAACGGCATTCGAGTCGTTACCATGGAGATCGATCCACCGCGGCCAAGCAACGTCGCCGTTGTTCAGGTGCGCATCCCGAATGGCAGCGCTCTGGACGGCGACCTGGCCGGCATCTCCCGATTTGCCGGCAGCATGCTGACCCGTGGGAGCGAAGGTCGGACATTGGAAGAAATCGCCGAAGAACTCGACGGTCTCGGTGCGGCCGTTTCGGTCGGAGTTGGCGGCGAAGCGACCGATATTTCGGTTACCTCGCTCGCTGAAGACAGCGACCGGGTGCTTGCCATCATGGCCGGCATGATCCTCAAGCCTGACTTTCCGGAATCGCAGGTGCCGATTGTCCGTGGACAGATGCTCTCCGGATTGCGACAGGCCGAGAACAGTACACGAGCAATGGCTGATCGCCAGCTGCGGGAACAGATCTATCCGGCTGGTCACCCGTTCCATCAGCGATCCGGAGGCACCGAAGAATCGCTTGCGGCGATCGGGCCGGACGACCTCGCCCGCCACCACGCGGCAAATTACCAGCCCTCGAAGGCAATCGTCAGCCTTGCCGGCGGTATCAGCCACGAGGACGCCATCGCCCTCGTTGAAAGGCATCTCGGCGAGTGGGCCGGCGAAACACCAGTAGCCACCGTCGAACCAGGGACGATGCCGGAAAGCCTGCAGCGATTTGACTTGGCGCTGCCTGGCAAGACCCAGGCCGACATCGCGATGGGGCTGCCAGCTCCGACCCGTGCTCATCCGGATTACTACGCTCTGACCGTCGCCAATCACGTCATCGGACGATTCGGGTTGATGGGCCGGCTCGGCGAGAGCGTTCGCGAACGGCAGGGCATGGCCTACTACGCGTTTTCCGGTCTCGAAGCTGGAAAGAGCACCGGCATCTGGTCGGCAAAGGCTGGCGTGGCAGTACACAACGTGGACGGCGCAATCGATTCGATTCTCGAGGAAGTGCAGGGATTCCTCGCGGACGGCCCAACCGAGCGCGAGTTTGCCGACTGCATTGGAAGCCTGGTTGGCGGGCTGCCGATTGCGCTGGAATCAAGCGGAACGATCTCGTCGATTGCTGCCGATATCGTCTTCTACGATCTGGGCGACGATTATCTGCAACGCTATCGCGGCATCATTGAGGCGTTGACGCCGGACGACCTTCGCCAGGCAGCGATCGACCATATCAATCCGGACCGGCTGATCGTTTCCGTCGTCGGGCCAGCGTAGCCCCCAACTTTGTGCGAAAAATCACGGAATCCGTGGCATACTTCGCATGGTTGGACGAGGTCGCTGATCGACTGGAAGAAGGCGGATCACCAATGGCTGAACAGCAATCGACAATGTATGCAAACTTCTGGATTTACAAGGTAGACCGGGAATGGCGTGCCCTTTCCGATGCCGATAAGACGGCGGCACGGGCTGAGTTCGCCGGGTTGCTTTCCGGCGCGGAAGGCGTGGATACCCGTGGCGTCTACTCGACCGTCGGGTTGCGACACGATGCCGACTTCATCATCTGGGTGCACACTACCGACTTCGACGCAATGCAGAAGCTGGCCGTCGACATCAACAATTCGAAACTCGGCAGCTATCTGACGACGGTCTACAGCTATCTCGGCGTCGGCCTGGGATCGCGCTACACCGCAGACCACGCCCCGGCGTTCGTCAAAGGCGTCCCGCCGAAGACCTACCTGAGCGTCTACCCGTTCATCAAGACCCACGAGTGGTATCAGGTCCCGTTCGAAGAGCGCCGCACCATCATGGCCGAACATGGCAAGATGGGTCGCGAATATCCGGATATTCTGACCAACACGATCAGCTCATTCGGCATCGCCGACCACGAGTTTGTCGTTGCCTTTGAGTCGGATGACATCGGTGACATGGTCCGGATGGTCGAATATCTGCGGCCGGCTGCATCACGACCATATACAAAACTGGACACGCCGATCTTTCTGGGGTACATGAAAGACACGGAATCAGTCTTGCAGGACCTCGGCTAGCATCACCTACATCCGGTGATGCTCGCGGTCCGGCCTTCAGAAGCGGAGGAGCCACCGGATGGGTCGCTGGAAAGACGGTGCACAATGCGCCGTCATGCTGACATTTGATGTAGACGCTGAAACTCTTTGGATTTCAGGCAACATGGAAAACCTGGGACGGACCGGCATGCTGTCCCAGGGAACCTACGGGGCAAATGTAGCTGTTCCCCTGATCCTCGAAATGCTGAAACGTCGTGGTATCCGGGCAACCTTCTTCGTACCTGGATGGACCGCCGAGACCCACCGTGATGTCCTGACATCTGTCCACGAGCAGGGTCACGAACTGGGCCACCATGGCTGGATTCACGAACACCCATCCAACCTCAGCCGTGAGGAAGAAGAGATTGTCCTGCAGCGTGGCATTACCTCGCTGCGAACGATTACCGATTCCGACCCGATTGGCTACCGCTCGCCAGCCTGGGAGTTCTCGGCAAACTCCATCGAACTATTGAACGAGTACGGGTTTCGCTACTCATCCAATCTGATGAGCCACTTCATACCCTGGGTACATCCCGGAACGGATATCGTCGAACTCCCGGTGCAGTGGATCATCGACGACGCCCCGTACTTTCTCTACCGGGCTGTCGCCGGTGGCCGGGCGCCCCAGACCGCCGAGCATGTGTATCAGGCATGGAGCGAGGAGTTCCTTGGAATCTACCGCTATGGTGGACTCTTCAATCTGACCATGCACCCACAGATCATCGGCCGGCCAGGCAGGCTCCTGATGCTGGAACGGTTCCTCGACTACGTGTCGTCCTTTCCGAATCTCTGGTTTGCCACCGGCGAAGAAGTGGCCGAATACTGGCTCGAGTATGGCCAGCGCGAACCAATTTCCGGGTTCGATCTGACAGGCAGCACCGGATGAGCGCCATGCCTCGTCTCTTTACCCATGACGAAGCAACAGCAATGTTGCCGGTGCTACGGCCAATCCTGCGATCAATGCAGGAAGACAAGCGCCGGTTGGACGTATTGCACGCCGAGATCGAATCAATCTCCCCGGCGATGGCGACCAATGGGCACGGTCCCGTGGTGATGGCAATCGAACATGAAATGGCCACATTGATCGAACGGCTCAACAACCAGATCGCGAGCATCTCAAGCGCCGGCGTTGAGGTGAAAGACATTGATACCGGACTGGTGGATTTTCCCAGCAGGCGAGACGGGCGCATTGTCTATCTCTGCTGGCGCGTAGATGAGCCAGAGATTGAGTTCTGGCACGAGCTGGACGCCGGGGTCGCTGGCAGACAACCGCTCTAAACCACAGACAGTCAGAACAAACCCCGGTGGTAAACTTGGCTTGTCGGCCATTCGTTTCTGGAATCAGGAAAAATCTTGTGGTGGTAGTAGACGGAATCAAGGATCGGGACGGGCTACTCGAAAAGCTCGGCATCAATGCATACAACGTCGATACCAAGCCGCATATCTGGATAATCGACCGCGATATCTGCCTGCAATGCGAGAAGCAGCAGTGCATCAACTGTTGTCCGGCAGCTTGCTACGAACCTCAGGAAGATGGCCGTGTGCTCTTCTCCTATGAAGGTTGTGTCGAGTGTGGCACCTGCAGAATCGTTTGCAACGAATTTGAGAATGTCGGATGGACATACCCGAAGGGCGGGTTTGGCATCCAGTACCGTTACGGCTAAAACCCCGTTCACCCGGCGAAATCCCCGCTTCCCTGCCAGGTGACCGCAATCGGCAGAGAGGTTTCCACCAATGTACTGGAATCGCAAACATGTGCTCGTCTGCACGGCACAGCACTGCATGGAAAAAGGCGCGCTGAACGTCGCAGGACGCATGCGGATTGCCATGCGCCGCAGCGGACTCGATGCTGATGTGCTGGTCAATACCTGCGATTCAATTGACCTGTGCGATTGCGGCCCAAACATGGTCGTCTATCCGGAACGGATCATCTACAGCAACGTTCAACTCAGCGACATCAAGGAGATCATGGCCCACTTTGAAGGTGGTCCGCCTGTCGAACGGCTGATGCTGGGACCGGATACGCCGGAAGAGGTTGCCCGCAAGAATGTGTACCAGGACGTTGTTGATGCCGGCTGGAAGATTCCGGCCGAGCAGTTCGCCGAGATTGCAGGTTCGCACGGGTTCGACAAGACCTGGATCAACGAGCAAGCACGCCGGGGGTTCATCGCCCGCAAGGAAGTCGAGGGCGAACCGACGATCAACCCGACCACCAAGGCGCTCTCCCGCTACCGGATCGACTATCAGCCGGTTGAGGCTGGCGAATGATCCGGATCGATGGCCAATAGCGCCACTCCGCCGGAGGAACCGGCAATCGATCAACGTGAACCGGAATCGCCTGAGCAGCCGGATCGCACTACCAGCATGCCCATTTTGAAGCGGCGAGTCTTGCTCATCCGGATTGCTGTAGCACTGACGCTGGTCACTGTCCTCACCTGGGTAAACACATCATTCTTCGGTTGGAGCCTCGCCGTTGGTGCGGCGATCGCCATGGTGCCGCTCTCACGGGTGCGACAGTATGCCGTGGCATTCATGCCCTATGGTGCGCTTTGGCTGGGCTTCACGCTCTTGCGGGCCATGGCCGATGAAACCGGCATACCATTACGGACCGACGAGGTTACCCGCATCGAACGCTGGATGTTCTTCGGCAACACACCGACAATCTGGCTACAGAATCAGATGTTCGATCCGCTCAGCATCGCCTGGTACGACTACTTCACGACCTTCATTCACTGGTCGTATTTCTTCGTTCCGCATCTGGCAGCGATTTTGATCTGGCGGCACAGTCCTGCACTTTACCGTCGCTTTCTGGGGACGATGCTCGTCATTCTCGGTGTCGGCCTGGCGATCTATTTCATCACGCCGGCGGCTCCACCCTGGCTGACTGCTGATGCTGCCCCGCAAGATGACATCTACCGGGTCATGTCAAACGTCGGCCGGCATCTCCACGAGGGGCTGTATAACCGGACTTATTCCGCGCTTGGCGATCCTAATCCGGTGGCGGCGATGCCGTCGATGCATCAGGGCGTTACCGTCGCCGCGTGTCTGTTCGTGTTGCACTCTCGCCGGCGCTGGCTTCATGTTGCCGCATTCACCTATTGCATCCTGATGGCCTACACGCTTGTCTACACCGGCGAACATTATGTCATTGATGCCATCGTCGGAACCGGTATTGCAATCTACGCTTATTACATCTCCGGTCGCTGGATGACCACAGTTGGGCCGCTCTACGAATCAGCAATACGTCGTCACCGCAGGATCGCCAGCAACCCGGATGAGCTGGTGTTGACACCGGCCGGGATACCCGCTCAAACGCTTCCGGGTGACAGAATGTCAAGTTAGACTCGGGTACAATCCATCCCGGATCGCCTTCACATTCCGCCTCGACTGACAATCGGCAGTCTCTGGAAGGGGAGAAGGATGCAGACCGGACCGGAGCCGCAGGAAACGCCCGGCGGAACAGATCGCCGCAATACCGTCCCCGCTCCATTCGTGCACCCCGCCGAAGCCGAGTTTGCCGCATTCCTCGACTTCTACCGTATACGTTGGCAATATGAACCTCGCTCGTTCCCGCTACGCTGGCGTGATGGCCGGGTTGCCGAGATGCTCACTCCGGACTTCTACCTTCCCGAACAGGACATGTACGTCGAACTGACCACGATGAAGCAGTCGCTGGTAACCCGCAAGAACCGCAAGATTCGCCGGTTGCACGAGCTCTATCCAAACGTGAACGTGGTGCTGGTCCACCGCAAGGCATTCCACGAACTGCTCGGACGGTTTGGATATGGATCGGTCGATATCACCTCGCTGGCGCCTGAGGATATCGAGCAGATTCTCTTTTCTGCTGCGGAAGTCAAGGAGAGAGTACAGGAACTTGGTGCGGAGATCTCGGCTGATTTCGCTGGCGAGAGCCTCGTGCTGGTCGGTCTGCTGAAAGGCGTAACGTTCTTCCTCGCGGACCTGGCTCGCGAGATCACCCGCCCGCTGGTGATCGAATATCTCTCGGTCACCGGACCCGGATCATCACCCGGCATCAGCATCGAGAAGCGACTGGATACCGACATTCGAGGGAAACACATCCTGCTGGTTGAGGACATCGTCAATACGGGTTTGACAATGGATTTCGTGCTGGACCACCTGCGCCAACAGGAGCCGGCAAGCGTCACCGTTTGCGCGCTGCTGGACAAGACCGACAGGCGGATGATTCCGGTCGATGTGAAGTACGTTGGGTTCACGATCCCCAACGAGTACGTCGTCGGCTACGGCCTCGACCACCAGGGTCTATACCGCAACCTGCCATTCATCTGCATCCTCAAACGCCACGTCTACGAAAACCGTCCCTCGTCCAGCATCCAGGAACTGGTCACCAACGGCCTGTTGTAGGAGCGTAACGTATGCGGACGGGTTCCAACTGCCTCCAGTTTTGGCTTGAACATGCCTGTTTATCAGTCATCCCATCGACATTGCTCA
>CAZRNC010000154.1:0-6754 GCA_964601285.1 uncultured Thermomicrobiales bacterium
GTCAGCGAGGAGTGCAGGACACGAGCGGCGATGATCGCGCTGCGGTTGATCGGCGTTGACAGAAAGCGGTCGATCACGCCGTCGTTCAGCTCTTCGATCAACCCCATACCCGACCAGGCCGCGCCGAAGAAGGCGGTCATAATCACGACGCCGGGAGTCAGAAACTGGATGTAGGAAGCGGACTCGAAACCTGGAATCTCGACAACTCGTCTGAAGAGCTGGCCGTAGAGCGTTAGCCAGACGATCGGTTGCACCAGCATCACAAAGATCCAGATGGGAATCCGCAGGGTGATCCGGATGTTGCGGAGTGTGAGCTGATAGGTGTCGGTTAGAAATGTCACGTCTAGTCTCCGTTCTGTCCGGTTGCGCCGTTCGGCCCGATGCCGGCAGCGAACCGGTGTCCGGTGTAGTGCAGATACACATCGTCCAGCGACGGCCTGCTGAGCGTTACTGCCTGGGCGGACAATCCCGCCCGTTCCAGCGCGGTGATCAACACCGGCAGGGCGGTTGCGCCATGTTCCACCCGGGCAATTGCCGTATCCATGCCATCCGGAATCACTTCGAGCACACCATCAAGTGGACGCAGCGCATCCATTGCAGCGGTTTGCTGGTTGCCACCAACTTCCAGAAGAACGGTTTCTCCGCGAATTTCAGCCTTGAGTGCTGTGGGAGTTCCTTCGACGACGACCTTGCCGTGGTCGATGATGGCCAGCCGGTCGCAGAGTCTGTCTGCTTCCTCAAGGTAGTGGGTAGTCAGCAGCACCGTCAGATTGCGTTCCTGACGCAACCGAACCAGGTCGTCCCAGAGGGCAGCGCGTGATTCCGGATCGAGGCCGGTTGTTGGTTCGTCGAGGTAGAGCACATCCGGATTGTGGACCAGCCCCAGGGCGATATCGAGCCGGCGCTTCATTCCGCCGGAGTAGGTGTGGACCAGCCGGTCGGCTGCTTCGGTGAGGCCAACCCACGCAAGCATCTCCTCGACCCGGCCGGGAATGCTGGAGCGGGGCACACGCTGGATGTGCGCCTGGAGCGCCAGATTCTCGCGTGCGGTTCCCCACTTGTCGACGCCGGATGCCTGGGCGACATAGCCGATGCTCTGGCGTACCATGCCCGGCGCGGTCATCTCATCGTGCCCCGCAACGCTGGCCGTGCCTTCTCCGGGCGTAGTCAGCGTTGCCAGCACCCGAACGGTCGTGCTCTTGCCGGCGCCGTTCGGACCAAGCAGCCCGAAGATTTCCCCATGCCGCACGCTAAACGACACGCCGTCCAGCGCCTTGACGCCGTTCTTGTAGGTCTTGGTCAGCCCTTGCACTTCGATTGCGTTCATTGCCAAACCTGTCCATTTCTTTCGTTCGCACCGCCAGTCTAGCACCAGAATTGCGAAGTTCCAAGTCATCAATCCAGTATTGATACAGAACAGGCGACAATTTTTATGAATTGGTAACTGATCGATGATCAATTGGGGCGGCACACCGGTTGGCCACCTGAGAGGCAGGCGGGGTTTGACGTCTATACTGGTGCGCATGAACACGAACCGTTCCCGGTCGATCAGGGTCGGGGTGCAGATTCAACCACAACATACGTCATACCAGGCAATGCACGATGCCTGGCTTCGATCAGAGGCGCTGGGTGTCGATACGCTCTGGACCTGGGACCACCTGTTGCCGCTGTTTGGCGATCCCGAAGGGGCGAGTTTCGAAGGTTGGACGACGCTTGCAGCGATGGCCGTCGCAACCGAGCGCGTCGAGATCGGTGCGCTGGTGACTTCGGTGCCATACCGGAAACCGGCATTGCTGGGCGACATGGCGCGCACCGTTGACCAGATCTCCAATGGCCGTCTAATCCTCGGGCTGGGTGCCGGCGGCGCTGAACGCGACTTTCGTGAATCCGGGTATGCCTACGGAACCGATGGTGACCGGTTGCGTGAGATGGATGTGGCGATACCGGTCATCCGCCGGCGCATTGAGGAGCGTAAACCGGAGCCGGTGCGCGGCAAGATCCCGTTCCTGATCGGCGGTATGGGGGAGCGGGTGACGTTGCGGATCGTCGCAGAGCAGGCCGACATCTGGAACGGTATGACGACACCGGAGCGGATGGCCCACCTCAACGGTGTGCTGGATGCGTGGTGCCGGAAGATCGGCCGCGACCCGTCCGAGATCGAGCGTTCGGTGCTCCTCATCAAACCCGAAGAGGTTGACCGTGCGGACGACTACCTCGCCGCCGGGGTGACGCATCTGATCTACAGCGTCCGCGGCCCGGACTACGACCTCTCCCAGGTCGAGCGGTTGCTTGCGTGGCGGGACGGGATTAGATAGGTATCCCCGCAGGTATAGGGACGCATCGCATGCGTCACGTGTTCTAGTTATTTCCGGTTTTGGCATGTACATGCCTGTATATCTGTCATCCTGAGCGAAGTCGAAGGATCTCTTTCCATGAAACGGTTAAGGATCAGGAAAGCGGCATGGAAGGAGATCCTTCGGCTTCGCTCAGGATGACAATCAAAACACCGTTCTTCCTGGCGTACATTTGACGATTCTGACTGAGTTAGGACGGCGGACGCATGCGATGCGCCCCTACCTCTTGCCGGGGGCGCAGAGCGTTAGTCGATCACGTCTTCGTCGGTGGATGTGGTGGTCGCGTAGTCTTCTCCGAGGATGATGACGATGTCGCCGTTGCCTTCGCGGTCGATGATGATGCTGTGGCTGAGGCCGAGGAGGTCGGCGATGAGCTCGGCGGTCAGGTGGTTGCCGGAGCTGTTGTAGATAACAGATTCGGTGGCCGGCTCGTCGGCGTCGCTGGCCCAGACCTGGGTGAACCCGGAGTCGAAGAGAAACTGGGTTGCGTGGCCGGCCAGCACCGGGGTGTCGGTGCCGTTCTCGACCATCACCGGTGTATCAAGATTCGCGTCGGTCGGAATCTCGGTAGGCGTTGGTGTCGGCTCGTCCGGGGCCAGGGTTGCCGTTGCTTCCGGTTCGTCCGATTCGGCGGAAAGCTCGACTTCGGGGACATCGAAGTAGCGCCGCTGCAGAACAAGCACCCGCTCCCAGTCCGCCTCAAGATAGTAGGGATCGCCCTCTTCCTCGGGGAAGACCTCGGTTAGAATGCCCTCGCCCCAGAGATCCACCCGGACGATGTTGGCAGGATCAATCTGGCGTCCGAGATTTGCCAGCGCCAGCATCTGGTTGAAGCCGAGGTCGGTCCGCAGCGTGTCGCCGATGTCGGTGATCAGATCCGGCGCGCGAGTGATGAGATCGCGGATAACCGCCTTTTCCCGGATGGCCAGCAAGACCTGCTGTTGACGCTGTCCGCGGGCAAGATCGCTATCTGCATGCCGGGAGCGGACATATTCGAGCGCCTGTTTGCCGTCCAGGCTCTGCAATCCGGATGAGAAATAGATGCGGGTCAGGCGCAGGTCCTCGGTCGGATAGAGGTTGTCACTCAGTTGATGTGGCACATCGATGGTCACACCGCCAACCGTATCGACGATCTTCTGGAATCCCTCGAAATCAATCGTGGCGTAGTAGTGCACCCGGATATTGAAGTTGGCCTCGATCGTTTGGGACACCAGTCTTGGACCGCCCGTCGGGCTGTCCGGATCGTCGGCGTCACCGATTGCGTAGGCGGCGTTCATTTTGTCGTGACCGTAGCCGGGGATGTAGACCATCAGGTCTCGAGGAATGCTCATCATGGCAACCTCACCGGTTTTCGGGTCGATGTGGACGACGATGATCGTGTCCGACCGGGTGTATTCGTCGCCGTCGTTGCGGTTGTCAACACCCATCAGGACGATATTGACGACTTCGTTCTGATCCCAATCCGGCATCGTCAGTTCGGCGATCTCTTCAGAGACGACGACTGGCGTGCCCTCTTCATTGACGGTGTAGACCTCGCGTGTGCCGATCGGTTCGTGGACGTCATCCCAGGCGCCAACACCAAGCCGCAGCACATTGACGGCCCAGATGCTGACTGCCAGAATCGGAACCAGGATCAAAAGCCCAATAAGGTAGATCCAGGTGCGCTTGCGCCTGAAGAACGGCTTTGCCGGTTGCGGGGGCTTGCGCCCACCGCCACTGCTGCCACCACGAGCGGACGCAGAGGCGGGATGTGGCCGGCGGGTTGTTGCGCCGGTCCTTGGAATGGCTACTTCGCCGGCGGCGGGATGACTTGCGGCCCGTGCAACGTTTTGTGGTGCCGGGATGACCGGGCCACGTCGTTCAGCACGGCTGCGGGCGGCGGCCTCCTCGATCCGGCGAACGTAGGCCGAGAAATCGTCTGGTTCATCTTCTTCATCGCCGGCAGCGATGGGGAAGGTATCGGTTTCGTCCGGAGCTACCTCGACAGGTTCCTCATCAGACTCTTCGACCGCCGGTTCGTCGTCAACCTCATCTTTGTCTTCGTCCTCGATGGTTTCGACGGCGAGTTCGTCCGCGGCGTCTTCATCTGCGGCCGGTTCTGGCTCTGGTTCGGGAGGATCATCATCGTCAGGTTCGGAGAGTTCAGGATGGTACGAGGTTTCCTCGGGGTCGGTGGGTTCGATTTCCGGTTCCGGCCGGCTCCACTCGGAGTGGTCGCTGGTTGCCGGGTCGTTCTCGATTGCCCATGTTTCGGTATCGCCGCTCTCGGCTTCACCGGGAGCGAGATGCACCTGCGGTTTGATCTGGTATGCGGGATTGCGCGACGCCCGTGGGCCTCGCCGCCGGGGATTCATTCTGCGCTGACGCCGCTGCATCCAGCCTCCGCTATTTGGGCTATCCTGTCACGGCAGGATATCGGATTTTGCAGTAACCGTGACACAGCCCTGGAGTATATCAACTCGACTCCTGGGGAATCGTATTTCCGGTTCGTACTTGACTGCCAGTCACCTGGCGTCCATACTGTACGTACACTGTGGTCAGGGCGATGGCAAAACGTGTCCGTCCATCGGGTACCACAGTAAACAACCCGCCCCGGCGGCAACGGTCACGCGCAGGTAAAGGACGAATGGCGAGCAAATGATTCTTTCTGATCGGGATATTCGCGAGGCACTCCGAACCGGACGCATTGCCATTGAGCCGGAGATTGATCTCGATGTCCACCTGGGGTCGTGTTCCGTCGATTTCCGGCTTGGCAACACCTTCATGGTGTTTGAACATTCGAGATACTCCTTCATCGATCCGCGCCAGCCGCAATCGATCGGTGAGGGTATGCGGACGATCGAGGTGCCGGATGGTGAAGCCTTCATCATGCAGGCCGGGGATTTTGCGTTGGCTTCGACCGTCGAAATCCTGACCTTGCCGAACGACCTGGTTGCCCGGCTCGAGGGGCGCTCGTCGATTGCCCGGCTTGGTATTACCGTTCATTCCACGGCGGCAGTCTTTGAGCCTGGCTGGGTTGGGACAGCGACGATGGAGCTATCCAACCTGGGCAGAATGGCGGTCGCACTCTATCCGGGCATGCGGATTTGCTCGTTCACGTTTGAGCAGATGTCGTCGCCGGTGCTGGTTCCCTACAGCCAGAAGGCCGGCAACAAATATGCCGGGCAGGTGCAGCCGCGGGCCAGCCTGCTCAGTGAAGAACAGCGTCGAGAGGAGGGCGAATAGATGTCGGGCAAATATCGTGAAGCACAAATGGCCGCAATCGGCTGGCGAACCATTCAACGTTGTGGCCGCGGACCACTTCCGGAACGTACCCGGCGCGCGCCACTCACCGCTCCCCGCCGGAACGACAGCCGGCAGATACCAGCCTGGTCTTCCCGGTCGCTGGCAGAACGTCGCCCGATGCGCCGCATGATCTGCCGGCGCTATCCGCGCTAGCCAGGGCTATTCTTCAATCCGGAACAGGCTCTCAAGCGGAGCATTGCGAACCTGTTCAAGCTCAAGTCCATCCCATTCCTGCGGAATGGCGTTCAGGCTCTGTCCGTCGAACCGGAAGGTAAACCCGGGCCGGGAATGTGTTCGCAGCCGGCCGGTCCCGAACGTTGCCGCGGTCATCCCCTGAATCGCGTCGATACACGCACCCGGTTGCCCGGATTCCGGAACAGACACTGAAAGGCCGGGATGGCGCGGCACAACATTCCATTGCAGCATGATCTGTTGAACCAGCCGGGCGATGGCCACAACTCCCGGTGTGAGTGACCCATGGAATCGCTCTCCGTCCAGCTCCAGCAGTGTGAGATTGGCGGCTTCGACTGGCTCGATCATGACCTCTCGTGAAGAGAGGGCCGAGAACACCGCGTCCCAACTTGGCGAGTAGCGCCGGATGTCCAGCACTGCCGAACCATCCAGGAAGTCCAGATTGTCCAGCACCAGCGTTCGATCCCGCACCTCGACCAGCCGGGAGACGCACAGTGCAATCGAGTTTGGCCGGGTTGTCGAGCGCAACCCGAAGACTCCACGCCGGCGCTGGCCCGACCGGTATTCCGGCCGGACAATCTGCAACTGGCGACGCTCAACATCGTTGAGCCAGGCAGTGATCCAGAGATGGGTGTTTCCTTCGATCAGGAGCAATCCATCCTGGAAGCGGGGGAAGACCTCGACCTCCGCCCGCACGCCATGCACCGGCATCTCCCGCCGATCCATCACCGGGGAATGAACCACGCCAATCGGGTCAATTGAAATCAAATCGGTATCGTCTCGCATCTGTCTGTTTCCAGTCCGGCAATCGCCTATTCAATGTTAGAATAGCCCTAATGGACCGATAGTCATATGTAGTATGCACAACAGGCGAGGGAGGTCTCATGGTTGCAGAATCCGAGATTCGCAACGTTCAGTTGTTG
>CAZRNC010000155.1:0-6748 GCA_964601285.1 uncultured Thermomicrobiales bacterium
GATCGACACACGGATCGTGTCGAAGGAGCTGGTTCCGTCCAGCAAGCTCCTCACCCGGGTCACCGACTTTGAGGTCCAGGCAAACAAGGCGATTGTTGGCGCAAATGCCTTTGCCCACGAGGCCGGCATCCACCAGGATGGCATGCTGAAGAACCGCGAAACGTACGAAATCATGACGCCGGAGTCGGTCGGCTGGGCATCGACCCAACTGGTGATGGGCAAGCACTCCGGCCGGGCAGGGTTCCGCTCCAAATTGGCTGACCTCGGCTACGATGTCGACCAGGAACGTTCGCAAGAACTCTATACCCGGTTTATTGACCTGACCGACCGCAAAAAGAATGTCACCGATGCCGACATCATCGCAATTGTCGAGGACAATCTGCGACACGGCGATGAAGTCATCACCTACCGTCTGGTCGACTGGCGGGCACATTCCGGCAGCGACGGCACCGCCGAAGCTGCAGTGATGCTTGACGTGAGGGGCAGAGAGCGCGAAGCTACCGCAAAGGGCAATGGCCAAATCTCGGCGTTGTTCTCGGCGATCGATTCGGTTTCGGGTCTCGAGCCGTCGCTTGAACAGTTTTCTATTGACGCGATCACGCCCGGTGAGGACGCGCAGGGTTCGGTCACCGTCCGGGTATCTGTTGGGGAGACGATCTACATCGGACGAGGAGTATCAACCGATATCGTTCAGGCAAGTGTCAATGCCTACGTCATGGCGCTGAATCGAGCCGCGGAAGCGGCAACGGCCCCGGAGCGGGCGAAAGGTGCAGTCTAAGTGGGCTCAACAATGGTAGAGAAAATCCTGGCAAAAGGGGCGGGCCGAAAGTCGGTTTCACCGGGCGAGATCGTAGAGGTCGCCGTCGATCTGGTGATGACCAACGACGTGACAGCACCGCTTTCGATTCAGGAATTCAAGAAGTCGGGTCTCGAGAACGTTTTCGACCCGCAGAAGGTTGTCTTCGTGCCGGACCATTTCGTACCGGCCAAGGACATCCGTGCGGCCGAGAACGCCAAGATTATGCGGGAGTTTGCTCACGAGCAGGGCACGCTCTACTTCGAACTTGGCCGAGCTGGTATCGAGCATGTTGTCCTTCCGGAGAACGGTTTGACAATGCCTGGCGATATCATCATCGGTGCCGATTCGCATACCTGTACCTATGGCGCGTTTAACAGCTTCTCGACCGGCATGGGTTCGACAGATATCGCTGCTGCGATGGCGCTTGGCACCACCTGGGTTCGCGTTCCGGGGACGATCAAGGTCGTCTATACAGGAACGTTGCCAGACGGTGTCGGCGGCAAGGACCTCATCCTCAGCACGATCGGCAAGATCGGTGTTGATGGTGCGCTCAATTCGGTCCTGGAGTTCACTGGCCCGGTGATCGACGCGTTGCCGATGGACGACCGCATCGCAATGTGCAACATGGCTATCGAGGCCGGCGGAGATACCGGCATCTTCCCCTACGACGACAAGACCAAGGAGTTCCTGGACGCCGTCTCGGACAAGACGCACACACCGTTCCACTCAGATCCGGACGCGGTGTATCAGGAAATCGTCGAGATCGACGTTTCCAATCTCAAGCCGGTGGTGGCGCTGCCGCACCTGCCGAGCAATGTCCATAATGCCGAAGATGTCGAAGACATGACCATCAACCAGGTGGTGATCGGTTCCTGCACCAATGGCCGGCTTTCCGACCTGCGGGCCGCGGCCGAGATTCTGAAGGGCAAGCAGGTGCATCCGATGGTGCGCTGCATTGTCATTCCGGGCAGCCAACTGGTGCATCGCCAGGCGACCAAGGAAGGACTGGCTGACATCTTTATGGATGCCGGTGCAGTCTGGAGCACCTCAACCTGTGGCCCTTGCCTGGGTGGCTATATGGGCGTGCTGGCCGAAGGCGAGCGGTGTGTCTCGACGACCAACCGCAACTTCCGCGGCCGGATGGGACATCGCCGATCAGAAATCGTCCTGTGTGGTCCACGCGTCGCCGCCGCCAGCGCCGTCGCCGGCAAGGTCGCCTCGCCGGACCAGGTGGCGTAGAGAATCTGCCGAAATAGGGCGCATTGCCATGCGCTCGTCCGAGAAATAAAGAGGGGGCACGATGCAATTTCGGGGGAAAGTCTGGAAATTTGGCGACGACATTGATACTGATGTCATCATCCCGGCACGCTACCTGCTGACATCCGATGCCAAGGAACTGGCCGAGCATGTCATGGAAGACCTTGATCCAACCTTCAAGGACAATGTCCAGGAAGGCGACATCATCGTCGCCGGCAAGAACTTCGGCTGTGGCTCTTCGCGCGAGCATGCGCCGATTGCGATTCAGGGCGCTGGAGTGTCGGTCGTCGTGGCCGAGTCCTATGCTCGCATCTTCTATCGCAACTCGATCAACATCGGCATGCCGCTTGTTGAGTGCCCCGAAGCGGTTGAAGAGGCCGAGAATGGTGACATTCTCGAAATCGACACTACCGAGGGCTGGGTGCTGAATGTGCGTACCGGCAAGGAGTATGCGTCCAAGCAGCATGCGCCATATGTCCAGGAGATCGTCAATGCCGGCGGTCTGATGGAAGCGGTGGCAGAGCGGGTCAAACAACGACAGGCAGCAGGATGACGGCAACAACGTACCGGATTCTATGCCTCCCGGGAGATGGTGTCGGTCCGGAAGTGCTCGGCGAAGCGATCAAGGTGTTGCAGGTCGTTGAGGCCAGCAGCGGGGTGCGTTTCGACCTGGTCGAGGCTCACCTTGGCGGCATCGCGATTGATACCTGGGGCGTGCCGCTGCGCGATGAGGACATCGACCTGGCGCGAGATACAGACTCGAGTCTTCTGGGTGCGGTTGGTGGCCCGAAGTGGGACGGTGTCGCGGCAGAGATTCGTCCGGAGTTTGGCCTGCTTCGTTTGCGGCAGCAGCTGGGGCTGTTTGCCAACCTGCGGCCGATCAAGGTCTTCGACTCGCTGGTCGACTCCTCGCCGATTAAGCCGGATGTCGTCCGTGGCACCGATATGCTGATCCTGCGGGAACTCACTGGCGGCCTCTACTTCGGCAAACCGTCGGAAGTGCGCTCGTCGGATGCCGGGCGTAATGCGATTGACACCCTCGTTTACAGCGAGCAGGAAATCGAACGTCTGGTTGACCTGGGCTTCGTCCTGGCGGCAAATCGACGTGGCAAGGTGACCAGCGTCGACAAGGCGAACGTGATGGCATCGTCCCGGCTCTGGCGCACCGTTGCCGAAGAGGTGGCCGAGCGTCATCCGGACATTGCGCTTGACCACGCACTGGTCGATTCCCTGGCGATGCGGTTGATCTTGCGGCCGACTGACTACGATGTGATTGTCACTGAAAACATGTTCGGCGATATTCTCTCGGATGAAGCTGCTGTGCTGGCGGGATCGCTCGGTATGTTGCCATCGGCCAGTCTGAGCGGAGCGCCGCCATCTCGTGAGGGCACGGCTGCCGTCCAGTTCGGCATGTACGAGCCGATCCACGGCTCTGCTCCGGATATTGCCGGCCAGAATCTCGCCAACCCGTGTGGGGCGATCCTCTCGGCTGCGATGATGCTGCGGATCTCGTTCGGTCTGGAAGCCGAGGCGGATGCAATCGAGCAGGCTGTCAGCCAGACACTTGATAGCGGCATCCGTACGCGTGATATCGCCCAGGAGAGTGACACACCATCCGGAACGACCGAGTTCGGAGATCGGGTGCGTGAGCATCTGACCTCGCTGTTGGGCTGACCTTGAATCGTCATCCCGAACGTCGAGCGTTTTGGGGAGTAGTTCAGCGTTCGACTGGCGAGGTCCCTCGGCTACGCTCGGGATGACGGACATAGCTTGTTGACTCTGACAGGCGAATCCAGGAGGCTGGAATCATAGGTCTTTACAACATCTAATGTTGACGTGTACGCTATGATTAATCTGGTGGAATAACCGGAACATACGGGTTGTTCGAGATAGAGAGTGATGCGGTGCCGATGCCGTGTCAAGGAAAGGGGTCGACAGGATGATTTCAATTACTGATGAAGCTGTCGAGCAGTTGGAAGCGTTCCTAGAGGATCAGGGCACTAGCGGCTATTCGCTGCGTGTCTTCGTTGCTCCGGGTGGCTGCTCGGGCCTTCAATATGGCATGTCGGTTGAAGAAGATGTCGAAGACGGTGATACCGTCGTCGAGATGAAGGGCGTCCGCCTGCTGGTCGATGAGTTCTCGGCCATGTACCTTGGTGGTGCCGAAATCGACTTCATCAACAGCCTGATGGGTGGCGGCTTCACTGTTCGCAACCCGAACGCTGTAGCAGGTTGCGCCTGTGGCCATTCCTTCGATGCCGGCGGCAACGAAGCGACCGCCCAGGGCTGCGGCTGCTAGGCTCAGGCTCTCCAACAAAGCGACAAAAACGACGGGGCGCTTCCATGCGCCCTGTTGTTGTGTAACCCGCAATGGACAGTTCGGATTGTCCTTGTTGCGACGGCGAAGCAGTCCCGTTGCTATACTTTGCGGGGAGAGTACGGGGGGATGGCGGAATTGGCAGACGCGCATGCCTTAGGAGCATGTACCGCAAGGTGTGAGGGTTCGAGTCCCTCTTCCCCCACCCCGGTTTCAACCCCCTCTGAACGGTGATCGAAATGCAAGACGCCGGATTCCAGGAACCAGCGCCGGTGGTGCAACCAAGTGTGATCCGTACCCGTGTGATTCCGATCGTCGCCGGCCTCATGGTCGTTGGCTTGATTGGTCTGCTCACCTGGGCACTGTTTGCACCGGAATCCCTGCGGCTGGACAGTCAGCAATCGGTGACCGAGTTTGGGGCGATTGTCTACGACAATCCGCGCCCTGCGCCGGAGTTTGAGCTGATGGCTTTTGACGGCACGCCGTTCCGGCTATCCGACCAGCGTGGCACGGTTATTGTCCTCAACTTCTGGGCAAGCTGGTGCGGCCCCTGTGTCTCCGAAATGCCAATGTTGAATCGGATTGCCAACGAGTTCTCCGAGGATGACGGTGTTGAAATTGTCGGAGTAAACGTTTGGGACACGCGAGACGCGGCCGAGCGGTTCGTGGATGAACTGCATGTCACCTATCCGGTGATCGAGGACAACACCAGCACGTCGATTGCCGTCGAGTTCGGGCTGACTGGTGTGCCGGAGACTTTCGTTATCAATGCTGACGGCGAGATCGTGACCTTTTTCAGAGGTGAGTTCTCCAGTGCCCAGCAGATCCGCGACATGATCGCGCTGGCAAGATGAACGAGATCACCATCGCCGGCCTGACCGCGGCATTTGCCGCCGGCGTTGTCTCGTTCCTATCGCCCTGTGTTGCACCGCTTGTTCCCGGCTATCTGGCGCTGATTACCGGAACCGGTGGCCAGAATGCCGGCACCCTGCAAAAACATCGTTTCCTCATCCCCAGCCTGATCTTTGTGGCCGGCTTCACGCTGGTGTTCGTGACGCTTGGCGCATCGGCGTCCGTTTTCGGCAATGTACTGGGGGAACACCGGCGATTGATGATCCAGATTTCCGGCGGCGTCATGCTGGTGATGGGGTTGGTCATTCTTTGGGGATTCCGGGTTCCTTTGTTGATGCGTGAGCGGAAGTTCCATTTCGAACCGCGCAACTTCACGAACTCGGAAACGCTGCTGATGGGGATGGTCTTCGGACTGGGCTGGACTCCCTGCTTCGGGCCGATTCTGGCCTCGATTCTGGCGTATACGAGTACGATGGAGACGGTCCGCCAGGGGACGGTGATGCTCTTTGCCTATTCGCTTGGACTTGGAGTGCCGTTCATTGTTGCCGGGTTTGGGCTTAGCCAGTTCCAGCAGGTGATCCGGTTCTTCACCCGCCACGCCCAGAAAGTTGCGCTGGTGAGCGGCGGCACACTGATTATTCTCGGTTTGCTGTTTCTGAGTGGGCAGGTGTTCCGGATCTCGATCGTCAGCCAACAGCTGCTCGGATAGGATGCAATGACACCGTCGGACTGGATGCTCGTTGTCCTGAGGGTCGCCCACAATATCTCCGCGGTCGTTTGGCTGGGGGGCGGGGTATACTTCCTTGTAGCGTTGCGCCCTGCGGCGCGAGAGGCCGGATCTGCCGGCCAGGCAGTCGCCGCCGCCGCTCAAAAAGCGTTTGGCGAATGGGGCCAACTGTCAACGATCGTACTTGTGGGGACGGGTGCGGTGTTGACTTTCGAGCGTCTTTCCGATGGCCGGGGCGGCTGGATCTATGCCGGCCTGCTGGCACTGAAGATATTCTCGGCGCTCGTGGCATTTCTTCTCGTGCGATCGATGGTTCGATCCCGGCGAGGACGACACCAGCGATCCGCGGAACTGGTTCTGGGTTTGGGACTTGTAGCCTTTGTCGTCGGCGTCCTGCTGGCAAGTCTCTGGGGATCTGGATTTCTGACATAGGGTATCGGACAGGTCCGGTACGCACTGCCGGGAGGGCATGATGAGTTCCGAAGGTGACATGCAGGAAGTAACAGCAGGGCAGGCATCCCCGCCGGTGAAAGCCCGCCGTTCCGCGACCAACACCAGATTTCTGGCGGCTGGCGCGATTCTTGCAGTAGCCATTGCATTTCTGATCTACAACGGAATGCAGGGCACGAGTGCCTTTTACATGACGGTCGAAGAGCTTCAGACCGCCGAGACGCTCACCGACGGCCAGCAGATCCGGGTGGGCGGCAATGTTGTCGCCGGCACCATCCAGCAAGCTGGTATCGGACAGGAAATGTACTTCGAAATCAGCGACGGGGTCGCCAGCGTTGCGATTGTT
>CAZRNC010000156.1:0-6683 GCA_964601285.1 uncultured Thermomicrobiales bacterium
TTTCGGCCATCGACATGTCAGCTGTTGAGTCCAACAGACGTTGGACAATTGGCATAAACAGATCCATCAGTTCAGCACATGACGACGCAGTCTCAATCGTCACCGGCGCTGCTGTCGTGGTGAGGTCGGTATCATCTCCGCCACAGGCCACAATTCCGAACATCAACACCAAGACCACGAGCGGGCCTATCAGTCTGACCACGGGTTTTCCCTCCGTTCCGGAAAATCAATCATGACCTTCCGATGATATTCGCCCAAACGCCTATGTCAACCCTGCCTGATGCCTGGTCGCTATACCCATCAATCGCCTGTTACAACCAACCTGAAACACACAGTTCCGGGAACCTGTAATCCGCTCTTACGACAGCGGGGTTTCATCATCATGGCCGGAGCATCCTGGTTATTGAACCGATCCGAGCAACGCTTCCAATGCCCACTCACCAACCGGCCCCTCGGCAGTCAGTACCACGCTCTTTTCAATGAACAACGCATCCAGTTCATCCGCACGACAACCCAGATCAGCAGCCCGGCGATCAAAGCGATCGAGATCATCCTGCAGAGCCGCGAGGAACTCAGGCTGTGCTCCCGGAACCAGCACATCTACTGTCAAGTCCTTCGTTCCATCAAGCATGTCCTGAAGCACGGGAATATAGGCATCCATGAGCAGCGCGCACGATGTTGCATTCTCGTAGGTCAAAGGCTCAGGAGTTGCGGTGGGGCCTGAATCGTCACTGCCACACGCAGCTGCACCGAGCATCACGACAAGAACCAGAATCGGGCTCAATATTTTCAATGAGGACTGCCTTTCCTGCGAAAGCCGTTCGGAGACCGGGTGATCGGTACGGTGCGTTAAGTGGTGTGCTGTAGCGATGACCTAATCAAATTCGAGCTCATGCAAGGTTTCGAGCAGCACCTCGCCAACTGGCCCCTCTGCAGTGAAGCTCCCCTTGCGCTCGTTGAACAGCCGTGACAATTCCGCTGGCTCACAGCCCAGGTCATCCGACTTCTCAACGACCTCGTCGATCTTGTTGCCAAAGTCGACGAGGAACTCCGCGTCTTCCCCAACGCTCGCAAATTCGGCAATCGTCATGTCAGACGTGGAATCCAGCATGTCCTGGACAATCGGCATGAACAGGTCCATCAACTGGGTACAGTTTGAAGCTTCCGCGATCGTTTCCGGTTCCCTAGAATCACCGGAATTACCGGTGTCATCATCACTTCCACATGCAACAATTCCCAGCATCAAGGCAAGCGTCAGCACCACGCTCAACAGCTTCGTCACGATCATTCCTTTCTTCGATCGTTTGTACGGTACACTCGGAGATAGTAAAGTATTTTGATCATTTGTCAAGGGCGGTTTTATGAGTGAAAACGCGGCAGGACCAACCGGCCTGGCATGGGAGGTTCGGCGCTTCTGCGATCTGGCCACAAACGCTATCGAGTCGACACTCCAGCAACACTTGCTCGAAGCCGGCATCCGGGATGTCCGGCCGGCGCACTTCCGGGTCTTCTCCTACCTTCCCGAGGAAGGGTGCCGCCTGACCGACCTGGCAACTCGTGCCAGGGCCACAAAACAGGCAATGAACTATCTGGTTGATCAACTCATAAATCGCGGGTATCTGGAACGCATGCCCGATCTAACTGACGGGCGGGCACAGCTCATCCGGCTGTCGCCGAACGGGCGTGAACTTCAGCGCGTCGCGCAAGCAGCAATCGCCGAAATCGAGTTAGAGTGGAGATCGATCCTTGGAGATGCGCGAAGCGAACTGTTCATCAATGCTTTAGATGTGCTAAACGCACATCTCTCAAATGAGCGTGAAGACTCGGGATAGCGTGGGCTGTTACGATGGCTATATCGACCCTGACGCAACCAGAACAAGGAGGATCCATGAAGATCGTTCGAGCAAACGAGCACGATAGCTCCAAAGGCACGACATTCACCGGCGATGTGACCATGGAACGAGTGATGCAGGCACAGACCGAAGGCGGGATGTCCGTCTCGATCGTCCATTTCAAGGATGGCGCACGTACAAACTGGCACGTCCATCCCGGCGAGCAGGTGCTGATCGTCATCGAAGGTGAAGGTCGTGTTGGTGATGGCAACGAGGAACACCTGGTCGGCGCCGGCGATGTCATCCACGAAGGGCCAGGGGTCCGCCACTGGCATGGCGCAGCACCCGGCAAGAACATGACCCACATCAGCATCACCAACATCGGCGGTCCCGACTGGCAGGAATCGCCGGAAGAGTAGGCTCAGACTGCGGGGAACCAGAGCCGTCCCTTGCGGTGTGTTTCGGCACGCAACAGGCAGCCCTTGCCGTGCCCACCAGGACCGGTGGTGACATAGAGCGTTGTCAGGTCATCTCCGCCAAAGGTGCAGTTGGTCGGATAATCGACCGGCAGTGGGTGTGATTCGAGCAGGTCGCCATCCGGACTGAAGACTGCAATCATCGGTCCGGGGCCGCTTGCCCGCCAACCTGCCGTCGCGACGATGTTGCCCTCAATGTCGAGACACATCCCATCGATTCCTCGATGAGGTTCAAAGCTGTAGAGCGTCCGCTTTGCACCGAGGGTTCCGTCCGCGAGAATCGAATACCCCAGCAACTCGCAGCCGCCATCACCGTCAGTCGGCGTCTCGGCGACGTACAGGGTTGCTTGATCCAGAGAGATCAGCAAACCATTCGGCCGGACCGTATCGAATGTCACCCGGACGATCTCCCAGTTACCGTCGCCATCAGGATCCAGCCGGTACACCGACTCGTGATCCAGCTCAAGGCCATCCTGGTCGCCATAGCGAGGATCGGTAAACCAGACCCGCCCGGCCGCGTCGATTGCCAAGTCGTTCGGACTGTTCAGCCGGCGACCCTCGAAGCTGGCCGCAAGCTCGACGGTGGTGTCACCATCGTAACGAACCATGCGCCTGCTGCCACCTTCGCAGGCGTAAAGATTGCCGGCAGGATCGAACATCAACCCGTTGGCCCGGTTGGTCCCTTCCCGCCAGACATCGCAGCGGCTGGTTTCCGGATCGTAGCGCCGGATGCGGTCGGCAACGATCTCGGTAAAGAGCAACCCGGAGCCATCCCAGGCAGGCCCTTCCAGCAAAACGTCGTACTCCGCCAGAACCTCAAACTGCCAGATTTCGGATTGCCCCATGTATCTGCTCCTTCCGGGAATGTTCTGTGCCATCTGTCTGCTACAGTCTAGCCGGTGCAACCAATATCACAACGACGACGCAAGAAAGGGCTTTGGATGAGCGAACACAAGAAGAAGGTACTCGTTACCGGCGCCGAGGGAACCATCGGTTCTGCATTCCGCCGGCTTTATGGAGACCGCTACGACATCCACTCACTAACACTTACTCCCCAGGATTTCCCGAGTCACGTTGCAAACATCGTTGACTTCGACGCCATCCGGCCGGCGTTTGAAGGAATGGACGCTGTCGTCCACATGGCAGCGGCAGTCGATGTCCGCACGGCCTGGGAAGAGATTCTCCCGAATAACATCATCGGCACACGCAACGTCTATGAAGCCGCTCACCAGGCAGGTGTCGACCGGGTGGTGTTCGCGTCGTCGAACCACGCAATCGGAATGTACGAAGTCGACGGCTCTCCGGAGATTCACGAGTTGGACGACCCGCGGGTCTACGACCACACCGCCCCACTGCGACCGGATTCGCTCTATGGGGTGTCCAAAGCCTACGGCGAGGCGCTGGGACGCTACTATCTCGATCGTTTCGGGCTGAAGGTCTACTGCCTGCGGATTGGTTCGGTCCGTGCTGATGATGATCCGGTTTCGGAGTCGATCAAGGCCGAGTCGCCGCCGCTGCTGAACCTCCCGGCTGACAAGCGACTCCAGCGCTTCCGCGCCACTTGGCTCAGCCAGCGAGACTGCAGTCAGCTCATCTCCCGCTGTCTCGACACCACGACAACCGACTGGGCCATCGTCTACGGCATTTCCAACAACCCGCGCCAGTTCTGGGACATCAGCCACGCCCGTGAAGTCCTGGGCTACGACCCGGAAGATTCCGCGCCGGTGTAGTTGCCGTGTTCGCGTAGGGACACGCGCTACCAGTACCGACTCATTCATGATCGTCGAACTTAGGCAGAAAAGAACGGATCTCATTTCGTCATCCCGAGCGAAGTCGAAGGACCTCGAGCCTCGCAACTTTCCACGTGAAGGCAAATCTCATGGCTCGAAATCCTTCGACAAGCTCAGGATGACAGTGAAAGAGGCATGTACAAGCCCAAACTGGAATGGGTTGGAATAGGTGGCGAGTGCAAGTCGCCCCATTCGCGTCAACCTAAGCCAATTCAAGCGAAGAGCGTGCCCGGTTCAATTTGTCATTTCGACCGAAGTGGAGAAATCTCGTCCAACCAGCTTGATCCAGTGCAGAACCCGTTCGACGGACGATTTCGAATCACCGTCCCGTTCGTCAACGCTCCGATCACGTTCGCAGGACCGATGACGAGATCTCTCCGCTTCGGTCGAGATGACAGACCTAGCCGGTTCTCCCTGTCTTAACTTGATGCGAATGGTGGCGAATGCAAGTCGCCTCTGCGAAACCCGTTGGCAGGATGCCTCGATACGTCGGGCAGGGCTCTTACTCACTCACCTGCGAATAGCCCAACTCCCGCAACGACTCCCTGATCCGTTCGGCGTTCCGGTCCAGTTCGGCCGGGTCGGGGTTCTGTTCGGCGTTGGCGAAGTCGAGATCACGGATCTCATCGCGGATCGGCACCAGGTGGATGTGAGTGTGCGGGACTTCCAGGCCGGCGACGATCACCCCTACCTTTACCGGGTCAAAGGCATGCTGCAGCGCCTTGCCGATGGATTGAGAGACACTGGTCAGATGCGCCAGTAGGTCGGCATCAAGGTCCAGCCAGTGGTCGACCTCTTCCCGTGGCACGACAATCGTATGGCCCGGGGTCAACGGAACGATCGTCAGGAACGCAACACATCGCTCATCTCGCCAGACAAAGCGACCGGGAAGATCGCCATTGATAATCATGGTGAACACACTTGCCATGCCCTGTTCCCTCTTCCTGGTGTCAGCAGTCGATGTTTTGACCTACAATGCGCCAGATGCACATCATGATACGACTGGATACGCTCGATGGACGATAGCAGAACCGGACGTCCCGGCAACGAGGACGACGAATTCAACGACGCGTTGGACGATCTTTTTGGCGAGCAGCCTGCGCCGGCTCAACCACCGGAACCATCGCCGGAATATGTCCCGCCACCGCAACCACAATCTGTTCCGCAGTTCACCTATCCATCTCAGGTCCCGCCAGCATCCCCACAATCGACAGGGAGGACATTTACTCGAGTGCTGCTCATCGGATGCGTCTCGATCGTGGGATTCCTGGTCGCATGTTTTGTCATCCTCGTTATCATCGGGATCCTCTTCGGTGATCCGGATGCAACCGGAGCTGGCATGTCCGTACCGGCTGCCCGGCTCCTGCATTGATGCTCTATAAACAACGTGTTACTATCCTATTATCGGAATCGTCGATAATAGGATAACCATCGTGCTCAGATTCACACAACAACCAACCCGGTCGATCACCGTCAGAAGCGAACAACCCTTCGCCGTGCTAACCGGTGTCGCGCTGGTCACGCTCCGCATCTATTACGACGAAGGGCCGTCAGAAGCAATTGTTCCGATTGGACAGGCGCTTCAGGAGCTGGGAGCCAGTCCCTCTCCAACGTTCAACGCGATCTTCGGCCATGGCTTCGGCCTGCGGGACAGCCTGGCGATGATGATGCGTCCGGGCCACCCGTCGCTGGACGGTTGGCCGGCGTTCGTGGATTGGATTGCAGCGAACGACGACAACTGGTGGAGATCACTGGCAGCAGCGTCGATTCACACCGGCATGGATTTCGCAGGCGAACCGATTCCGGCTGAAGGTGTTTCACTCGCCTCTGCTGCACAGGTGCAGCACTACGCCAACCTGGTCGCCGCTCCAGGGCTTGGAGCCCCGGCAACATCAGTCGCCGCGATGCTGATGGATCCGGGCGGTGCGCTGAAACGCGACGTCCTTGAAACACTGTCCAGCGCCCAGCCGCTCCTTCCGGAACCCCAGACCACCGTTCACCCGGAACCGGATGTTGCAAACGAACCGCTTCCGGAGCTGTTCCTGAGAATCACTGGCAGGCAGATTCCACCCGGTGAATCCGTTCGTTTGGCCGGACTCGAACACCTGGTGTTTCTGGCGACTCCCTACCTGAACAACGAACTATCGATCAGCTACTTTGCAGATTCGGCTGTCATCGCATTCGAACCACGAACAGCACCAGCATCACTCTCCCCCGACACGCTCCCGGAGTATGCAGGGGTCTTCAGCGCACTCGGCAATGTCCAACGTCTGAGGATCCTCGCGGCACTCGTCGAGCACGTCGAGATGTACGGAATGCAGATTGCCGAGGAGCTGGACATTCCACAAGCCACCATCTCCAACCACCTGTCAACGCTCCAGACAGCCGGACTGGTTGGCAGTCGCCCGACCGGCAGGCGGATTCTCTATGCCCTTGCACCATCAGGACTTGCACTGGCAGGGAAGTATCTGGCCGATCTTTCGACCGCCGGAGTCCAGGAGCGCAGCCGGTGAGCCAACCTGCAATCAGGATCGAACAACTAACCAAACGGTACGGCGATATGACAGCCGTTGACAGTCTGGATC
>CAZRNC010000157.1:0-6620 GCA_964601285.1 uncultured Thermomicrobiales bacterium
CGCGCAGCCGGTCAAGGCGTTCGGCGCTGGTCTTCCGGCTACCGATTGCTCCGATATAGCCAACGTCACTCTTTAGCAGTGCTTCCATGGCTGGGTCTTCAAACTTGGGATCATGAGCGAGAATAACTGCGGCAACGCCGGGGTGTAACACCACCTGGGCGAGGCCATCATCCGGCCAGGCTTCGATCATTCTGTCGACCATTGGGAAGCGTTCTTCGGTCGCGAACGAGCTACGGGCATCAATGACGGTTGTTTGGAACCCGAGAACCTGGGCATATTGAATGAGTGGAATGGCAGTGTGAACCGCGCCGACGATCACCATATGCGGCGGAGGCAACTGAGCCTCGATGTAGACCCGCTGGCCATCAATCTCGATGGTTCTGGCCGTGCCATCGGTCAACGCCTGGCGCAGCTCGGCCAGAGCGACTTCGTCCATTTCCGGGCTGCCGAGCGTGCCGGCAACCGTGTCTGGATGGACGAGTGCAAGGTAGTTGCCAATCAGGTCACCAACGATAACCGTCGCGAACGCGACCGGCCGCTCGTCGTTGATTGCCTGGCGAATGGCCCCAAACGTTTCGGCGTTCATTGTCATCCTGCCGAAGGTGTAGCGAGCGGTTCGACGAAGACTTCGATCTCGCCGCCGCAGGAGAGGCCGACTTCCCAGCCCATCTCGTCCGAAATGCCGAACGAGACAAGCTGGGGTTTGCCGCTATCCAGGACATCCATCGCGGTTTCGACAACTGCACCTTCAACACAGCCGCCGCTGACGGAGCCATGCATCTTGCCGGTGCGGGTCACGATAAGGCGTGCACCGACCGGTCGGGGAGTGGAGCCGGCGGTCGAGATGACGGTAGCAACCGCGATCTCTTCGCCGTCGTCCAGCCAGGTGTCGATCTGTTCAAGTACGTCACGCATGATGGAGTCCTTTCCGGGAATCTAGTCTGCCGCTTCGACGGGTCGTCGTTCGAATTCGAGCGGCTGTTGCCGGCGAACCGGCCGGGTTTCGCCGATATCCGAAAGGTGCTGGGCGAGCAGTTCAAGGCTCTCCAGATTGTGCACCGGCAGGAAATCGTCGATGAATGGCATAGCTGCCTGCATGCCACGGGTGAGTGGCTGGTAGCGTGGTGAACCGAGCAGCGGGTTCAGCCAGATCAGCCGGTAGCAGGAACGCTGCAACCGGGACATTTCGGCTGCCAGCAGATCGGGGTCGCCACGGTCCCAACCGTCGGAAATGATCAGCACCACTGCGCCATTGCGAAGCACGCGGCGTGCCCATTCCTGGTTGAAGCTCTGGATCGATTCACCGATCCGGGTTCCGCCGGCCCAGTCCTGGACCTCGCTCGACACGCGGGTGATTGCTTCGTCGATCGGGCGGTTCTTGAGCACACGGGTGACACGGGTCAACCGCGTGCCGAAGACGAACGCCTCGACCTTGGCCATGTCGTTCTCGATGGTATGGATGAAGTGCAGCAGCAGCCGCGAATAGCGGTCCATCGAGCCGGAGATGTCGCAGATCACGATCAGCGCACGTGGCTTGTACTTGATCTTCTTCTGGGAAATTTTCAGCGGAACACCGGCTGTTTGCAGTGATCGGCGCATCGTCCGCCGGGCGTCGACGTAGCGACCCTTACGGGTAGCAATCTTGCGGCGGGACTTGCGCTTGCCGATCTCCCATTTGAGATGGCGCATCAGAATGCGGGCCTGCTCGAGCTCTTCCTGGGTGTATTCCGAGAAGTCCTTCTCGCGCAGTGCTTCCGACGAGCTGTAGGTCATGATCGATTCGGCGTCGTCTTCGGCATCGCCCTGATCGTCGGAGCTGCCGTCGTCGGCTTCGAGGCCCTCGACCTGCTCCGAGGTCATGCTCTCGCCCTCGGCGCCTTCCATCTGGTCGGATTCGTCCTGCATCATTTCGGCTTCTTCGGCCGAAATCTCCTGGAAGTCGGTCAGCTGGTCCGGGTTGGCCTGCTGATCGCGAATCGAGACCCAGTAGCGATTGAAGACCTCATCGAATACCGGCAGGTCTTCCTTGCGGGTGACCAGGCAGGTTTCGGCTGCCAGCTTGAACTGCCGGCGATTCTCGATGCCGATGTGTTCGGTAGCGTCGACAAAGGTCATCACCTGGGCGGGGGTAACCATCACGCCATTGGCGCGCAGCACCCGGCCGAACCGGAGGGAGCGCTCGAGAAAGCGCTGCCCCGGCTCAGTTGCCAGTCGTCGTACTCTCCGTCGTTGTTGATCAGCCACTGTTGCGCGCTACACCAACTAGCTCGTCGAGTTTGCCCTTTCGCATGGCCTGAATATCTTCCTGATGCTTCAGGATCGCGCCGACGGTGGCCGATGCCACTTCGGAGGTCAGCTCGTTCTGATTCAGTGCCATGAGTGCCGCGCCCCAGTCGAGCGTTTCCGCGACACCTGGAACCTTGTAGAGGTCGATCTGTCGCAGTTCGCGGATGAAGTGCGAAATCTGCAAGGCGAGACGATCGTTGATGCCCGGCACCTTGGCCTGGACAATGCGGTATTCCTTGTCGACCGTCGGGTAGTCGATCCAGTGGTAGAGGCAGCGACGCTTGAGGGCGTCGTGCAGCTCACGGGTCCGGTTCGACGTGATGATGACAATTGGTGGATGCTCGGCAACGAGCGTGCCGATTTCCGGAACGGTCACCTGGAAGTCGGAGAGCAATTCCAGCAGGAACGCCTCGAACTCCTCATCGGCGCGGTCGATCTCGTCGATCAGCAGCACCGGGGCCTTGCCCTTGTGCTCAATAGCCTGGAGCAATGGGCGCTTGATCAAGTAATTTTCGCTGAAGATCTCGGCCATGGCAGCTTCGCGGCTGTCGTGGCTGGCTTCGGCTGCTCGAATCGCGAGCATCTGGCGGGGGTAGTTCCACTCGTAGACGGCGTGGGAGACGTCGAGGCCCTCGTAGCACTGGAGGCGGATCAGGTCTGTATCCAGAATCGCTGCAAGTACCTTGGCGATTTCGGTCTTGCCAACGCCGGCTTCACCTTCGAGGAGGATGGGCTTCGGGAGCTTCATCCCCAGGAAAATGGTGGTGGCAAGGCTCGCCTCGGCGACGTATCGCTGCGAGGCAAGGGCTTCCAGGACACCGTCGATGGTATCCATTGAATGAACTGGTTGCTGCACGGTTGCCAAAAAACTTCGTCCTCACCATTGACCGGCCGCCTGCCGACTGTGAGTCGTTGCCTGGCAACCGAGACCTTCGAACAATACCCACATATTCTAGCATCACTATATGCGTTAGCGTGTGCATTTAGAAGAAGAGCAGTTGCCGGTACAGTTTCTGCCAACAGGCTGGAAGGTACCGGTGATGGGTGCCATTCGCGAGCCTGGTTCGTTTTCGTAGGGGCGACTTGCATTCGCCCACGTGTTCCAACTATTTCCAGTTTTGCCTTACACATGCCGGTTTATCTGTCATCCTGAGCGAAGTCGAAGGATCTCGAACCTCGAAACTTGCCTTCACCTCGAACGATTCGTGGCTCGAGATCCTTCGACTTCGCTCAGGATGACAATCTAAACGCCGTTCTTCCGCGCGTACGTTCGATGATTCTGAATGAGTTGGAACTGGTGCTTGCATTAGCCCTGCTGAATAGCCGACTGCCAAACAGGGCGAATGCAAAGTCGCTCCAACGAAAAACCGCCTGGCAAAACCTGCCAGGCGGTTTCTCGATGCTATCTGATCGGGGCCGGCTAGTTCCCCAGCGCCCGGTTCAGTGCGCGCTTGACGAGGACCTTTGTCAGATGCTCGCGGTATTCGGAGGATGCGTAGTGGTCGCCGGCGAATTCGTCGACGCCCTCGCTGGCGTTGGCGGCGGCAGCCTCGACGGCAGCAGCATCACCACTGGTGCCGTTCAGTGCGCTCTCAACGCCGGTCAGTCGGGTGACGACGTACACCGAGCCGGTTGCAGCCACTTTGACGTCCGAGACGTTGCCGGAGCCGTCGCGAGAGACAGCAACCGCGATACCGCATACCGGGTAACCCGACGCAGGATGGGCGAACTTCTCGTAGGCACCGCCGGTGCCGGCAGCCGGTGCCGGCAGCTTGATGGCGGTTAGCACTTCATCCGGCTCGAGCGCCGTGGTGAAGATGTCGATGAAGAACTCATCTGCGCTGACGGTTCGCTCGCCGTTTGGTCCAACGGCGACGAACTCTGCACCCAACGCAACCAGCGCGGCGGTCGCGTCTGCCGCTGGGTCGGCGTGGGCGGCGGATCCACCTATGGTGCCGCGGTTGCGGACCTGGATGTCACCAACCGTTTCGACAGCTTCGTAGAGCGTCGGATAGGTTGACTTGATGCCGTCATCCTTGAGGATGGCGTCGTAGGTGGTCATCGCGCCGATCGTCGTGCCGTCGCCGGCAGAGATCGAGTTGATGCCGGTGATTCCGGCCAGATCGACCAGCGCGGCCGGCTCGGCGAGGCGGAGCTTCATGGCCGGCAACAGGGAGTGCCCCCCGGCGATGATCTTGGCTTCAGGATTCTCGGAGAGTAGCGCGATTGCTTCCTCAACAGATCCCGGCCGGTGGTAATCGAATGCTGATGGATACATTCCTAGTCCTTCCCTTGTGCCTGCTGCATGGCTGCCCACACTCGCGGCGCGGAGAGCGGCATATCAATATTCCGGATTCCAAGTGGTGACAGCGCATCGACGACGGCGTTGACGATTGCCGGGGTCGATGCGATGGTGCCGGCCTCGCCGGCGCCCTTGACGCCCATCGGATTCACCGGCGAAACCGTGGTCGTGTGGTCCAGCTCGATGTTAACCATGTGGCTGGCTCTCGGGATGGCATAGTCCATCAATGTGCCGGTAATCAACTGGCCATCTCCGTCATAGACAGCACCCTCGTAGAGTGCCTGGCCAATGCCCTGGACGATCCCGCCCTGAACCTGGCCATCAACGATCAGCGGATTGATGATGTTGCCAACATCGTCCACTGCAACGTAGCGCTGCAAGTCAACATGACCAGTATCTGTATCTACCTCGACGACCGCAATGTGGGTCCCGAACGGGAAGGTGCAGTTCGGCGGATCGTAGTAGGTGGTCTCGTCCAGATAGGGTTCCATGCCCGGTGGGATTCCAAGACCGGTTGCGGCCGAGGCGGCAATTGCGCCGAATGCCAACGTCTTATCTGGCGACCCGGCGACGAAGGCATTGCCATCCTGCAACTCGACATCGGCCTCATTGACCTCAAGCTGGTGCGCAGCGATCTTGCGAATCTTCTCGCGGATTTTTTCGGTTGCGTTGTACAGTGCCGTGCCGCCAACGGTCAGTGAACGGCTACCGTACGTTCCGTACCCGAACGGTGTGCTCTTGGTATCGCCCCATTCAACGACGACATCCTCGAATGGTATGCCGAGCCGATCGGCAACGATCTGGGCGAAGGTTGTCTCGTGGCCCTGGCCGTGTGGCATCGAGCCGGTGGTTACGACAACCTTGCCGGTCAGGTGGACCTTGACGTTGGCGCTCTCCCAGAGGCCGGCAGCCCAACCTTCGGCGTTCATGTATGCCGACGGTCCAAGCCCGCAAACCTCAACGTAGGAAGAGAACCCAACGCCGATATACTTGCCCTGTTCGCGCAACTCATTTTGCCGTTTGCGAAGGTCGGCATAGCCAATGTTGGCAAGTGCCTTGTCCAGTGCTGGCTCGTAGTTACCGGAGTCGTAGGGCAACATGCCCAGGCCGGTGTCGTAGGGGAAGGCGTCCGGCTGGATGAAGTTCAGCCTTCGAACTTCGGACGGGTCCATATCCAGCTCACGGGCGACAAGGTCGACCGCTCGCTCGATCAGGAAGGTTGCTTCCGGCCTGCCAGCGCCACGATAGGCATCGACCATGGCGGTGTTGGTGTAGGTTCCGACCACCTCACAGTAGATGTTTGGGATCTTGTAGACACCGGCGACCATGCGGCCATACAGCGTCGTTGGGACACCTGGCGCAATCGTCGAGAGATAGCCGCCCATGTTCGCCCAGGTCTTGATGTGTACACCGGTGATTTCACCGGTGCGCTTCATCGCAACGGTCAGGTCAGTCACGTGGTCGCGTCCATGGGTGGTGGCAACGGACGCTTCGGAGCGGGTTTCGGTCCATTTGACCGGCCGCCCGATGTCCTTGCTGATCAACCCGACCAGCGGATATTCGGTGTACATAAAAATCTTCGCGCCGAAGCCGCCACCGAGGTCTGGAGAGATAATCCGGATTTTCTCTTCGGGATGACCCAGCACGAACGCACCCATCACCAGGCGGTGAACGTGGGGCGCCTGAGAAGAGAGCCAGAAGGTGTACTCATCGGTACCGGCGTCATAGTGCCCGGTTGCGCCACGAGTTTCCATGGCGGTCGGGATGAGCCGCTGGTTGCGGAGGCGTTGCTGAACGGTCACCTCGGCAGAGGCGAGCGCTGCTTCAGTGCCTTCCTTGTTGCCGGTGTGCCATTCAAACGCAGTGTTGTTCGGAGCTGCTTCGTGTAGTTGCGGGGCGTCCGACCGGGTGGTTTCCTCGGCGTCAACGGTTGCCGGCAACACCTCGTACTCGACGACGATCGCATCGGCAGCATCACGTGCCTGAGCGACCGATTCGGCAACGACCGCAGCAACACCATCGCCGGTCCAGT
>CAZRNC010000158.1:0-6607 GCA_964601285.1 uncultured Thermomicrobiales bacterium
GCACCGTAGACCAGTTCGAAATCTGCTCCGGACACCACGACGTCGGCATCGGTCTCTGCTGGCAGGAAATAGCCGTCACCAAAGATCGCCTGGCGCAACGGAAGCATGCCGACAACGTAGATCGTTGTTCCTTCGGCGTAGGTTGAGCGCAGGTAGGTCGCAGTTGCAACCGCCGATGTGAAGATGCTCTCGACCGGAACCGTGATGCCCATACGCTCGAGTTTCTGCACATAGTCGAGCTGGCTGTTGGTCGAGTTGTTGGTTGCCATGGTGTATTTGATGCCCGACGCGTCGAGTTCGGCAAGGAACTCCGCCACGCCGGGGATGACCGTATCGCCTCGATAGAGGACGCCATCCATGTCCAGAATGTACCCGCGGATATCGGCCAGCCAGGCCGGTGTGCTGCTGCTCATTCCTGCTCCAGTACTCTCCCGTTTCGCCAGATCTCCCGACGGACTCTACCATATCAAGAGTGCCGATCCGCCGGTGCTACAATGCCGCCCAACGGCAGTCGAAACGTATGAAACGGGATGTGGATGCCAAGCGATAACCAGCAGAAGATCCTTGACCAGATCAGTGAGCAGGAAACGATCGAGTTCCTGCAGGCGTTGATCCAGGATGAAGCCTCGGTGAACCCGCCCGGCGATGTTCGCGAATCGATCCGGATCTGCAAGGAGAAGCTCGAAGCCGAGGGCTTTGAGTGCGAGATCATGGTCCCTGACGAGATCATGCCGGTGCTCGTCGCGACACTGAATCGAGGCGACGGGCCGACGCTGCTCTATAACGCCCACGTTGATGTTGTGCCGACCGGCACGCTGGACGCCTGGGACTATCCGCCGTTCGAGGGCCGGGTGGTTGATGGCAAGGTTTACGGCCGTGGGTCCGGTGACGACAAGGCGAGTGTTACCGCCCAGGTGATGGGCGCAATTGCCGTGGCTCGCTCAGGTGTGCCGATCAATGGCGCACTTGTGGTGAACGTAGATGGTGATGAGGAGACCGGCGGCCGGCGTGGTGCTCGCTATTTCGTCGAGAACATGACCCGCAAGCCAGATTTTGTGGTGGCCGGCGAGCAGACTCTCAACCGGATCTGCGTTGGTGAGCGTGGTGGTGCCGGTACGACAATCGTCGTCCACGGCCGGGCCGCGCATGCAGCGTTGCCATGGGAGGGCGTCCATGCCATCGACGGGATGGTGAAGATTCTGACAACACTGGAATATGAGTTGTGGCCGAAGCTGGAAGCGCGGCGGCATCCGCTGTTCGATCCGCCATCGACCCACACGGTCAGCATGATTAGTGGCGGCGTGAAGCAGAATGTTGTTTCGGACCGTTGCGAGGTCTACATCGACCGGCGGATTATCCCCGGCGAGACATCGGACGGCGCGGTAGACGAGATTCGCAAGATTGCAGAGCGTGTGATCGGGCCGATTCCCGGTATGAGCGTTGAGGTGAGCGGGCCGTCCGGCGTCACGGCGACGTTGAGCGATCCGGAATCGGACCTGGTCAAGGCCATGGGTGCAGCCAATGCTGCGCTCGGACTCGACCCGAATCCGATCGGCTACAACATGGCAACCGACGGCCGGCATTTCGCGGCCGCCGGTATTCCAACCGTGATCTATGGACCGGGTGACTTCTCGCTGGCGCACGTCCCGAACGAGTGGGTCGGTGTTGATGAGGTGATGGAAGCTACCCGTGCCTATGCGCTGATCGCCCTCAATCTGCTTGGGGAAGGGTAGGCATCGGCTCGTCAGACCGTCGTAGCCGGCGGCGAATGAACCGGTAGACCAACCAGACCAGGAAGCCAATCGGGGCGAAGAAGGCAGCGAAGATGGTAATGACGATGATTGCCTCGGCGACGCCGGCAAGCGCCCCGGTTGAGCGATCCCAGGCGCTCTCGAGGATGCCCCAGAAGGTCTTGTTGTCATCCGGCTCGGGAGTTGCCGAATCGTCGGCCGGCCGCAGGTTGACCGAAATCGTCGAGAAGGATGTCATTTCGGAGAGGTAGTTCTGGCGTCCACGGATCGACTCGATCTGGGTGCGGATGTTGGTGAGTTCGGATTCCAGCCGCAGGATTTCGTCGATCGTGCTTGCCTCGCTGAGGAGTGCCATGTAGCGTCGCTGGGTCTCTTCAAGAGCAGCCAGCCGGCTTTCGTTGTCGACGAATTCTGCCGAGACATCCTGGGAGCCGCTCTCCTCACGGATCACTTCGGAAACCCATCCGGCCGAGCGCAACTCTGAAACGGTGTCGTCGAACCGGTCCGACGGGATGCGGATCGTTAGCTGGGCGTAGTTGTGGCCATGGTCGACATAGGTCGTAGATGAGAAGACGAACCCGCCCTTGGTCGTGGCCAGATTGCGGACCGAGGTTGTCGCCTCGATCGTGTTTTCAACGGCGAGAGTGATCGTTGCCGTGCGGATGACCAGCCGGTCTGGCGAGAACTCGGTCTGCGGAGAAACTCGACTCATCTCGCCGCCACCCCAGTCTGCCGGGGCTGCTTCTTCTTCGGATTCTTCCATCGCGATGTCATCGCTTGAATATGCCGACATTCCGGTAGCCGGCGCTGTGGTCGCAGACATATCGACGGTGTCGTTGTCGCTGGAGTTGCCCCCACAGGCTGCCAGGAGCGAGGACGCAACAACGGCGAATACCAGCATAACCAGCGTCCACCGGCCGGAGAACCGTTTCATACGATCCATGACGTGCTGCCTTTCAGTTTCGACAGTTTTTCGTTGTCAGAATGTCGACCGACTGATAGTCAGACGTCTGGCGCTAGTGTTTGGTTCCCGTGCCGCCTCCATTTCGTCATCCCAAGCTTGAAACCGTCATCCCGAGCGCAGTCGAGGGACCTCGACAGTCGGGACTTTCGATGGTGATTGAAACCCGTGGCTCGAGGTCCCTCGACTGCGCTCGGGATGACGGGGTAGACGGCGCGGTCCTGAAGGTAAATTGGATGGTTCAAGCCGGGGTGCAATGAATTGCGCCCGTTCGGGGGAAACATGGCCGGGCGCGAACGCTAGGAGCGGTCGTCGAGGCCGGTGGCGATTTCGAAGATGAAGACCATGAGGATCGGAATGGCAATCAGGATGGCGAAGATCACGCCGAGGGTGCCAATAACCTTGACGATTTCCACTAGTGCGTCCATTGCCACTTCCTGTTTCTGAATCGTGCTTGCGTTCGTGATCCAGATGCGAGAAACGGGGCGGTCTACTGGACCGCCCCGATTATACGCACTTTATGCCACGACGGCTGCCTGGGTGAGTGAAGCGTTGAGAATCAACGCGCCATCCGGACCCGCATCGACGACGACGGTCTCGCCTTCGTGGATGTTTCCATTCAGCAATTCCAATGCCAGCGGGTCGAGCAGTTCGCGCTGGATGACCCGTTTGAGCGGACGCGCGCCGAATGCCGGATCGTAGCCCTTGATCGCGATCGACTCGCGTGCCCCGGTCGTCAGCATCAGGTCGATGTTGCGATCGGCCAGTCGCTTGCGGACGATCTCCAACTGGATTTCGACAATCTCGCCGATCTGGTCCCGGCTGAGCGGCTTGAAGATGACCGTCTCGTCGATCCGGTTCAGGAACTCCGGCCGGAAGTTTGCCTGGAGCGCTTCCATCACTCGCCGGCGAGCCTCGCCATCATCCGACGTTGTCGTCAGATAGGACGAACCGAGATTGCTGGTCATGATGATGACGGTGTTCTTGAAGTCGACCGTCCGGCCCTGATTGTCGGTAAGGCGACCATCGTCAAGCACCTGCAACAGAATGTTGAAGACCTCGGGATGTGCTTTTTCAACCTCGTCGAAGAGCACTACCGCATACGGCCGGCGGCGGATCGCTTCGGAAAGCTGGCCGCCTTCGTCATAGCCAACGTAGCCCGGGGGCGCACCGATCAATCGAGAGACGGTATGTCGCTCCATGTATTCCGACATGTCGATCCGGACCATCGCCTGTTCGTCGTCGAACATGAATTCGGCCAGTGCCCTCGCCAGTTCGGTCTTGCCGACGCCGGTTGGGCCAAGGAAGATGAACGATCCAAGTGGACGGTTCGGGTCAGAAAGACCGGCACGTGAGCGACGGATGGAGTTAGCCACGGCGGTGACCGCCTCGTCCTGACCGACGACTCGCTTGTGGAGCCCCTCTTCCATGCGGACGAGCTTCTCGATTTCAGCTTCCATCAATCTGCTGACCGGGATACCGGTCCAGCGAGCGACGATTTCAGCGATGTCGTCGGAGTCGACGACTTCCTTGAGCAGCCGCGGAACGGATTGGTCGGCGTCGAGCGGATTTTCAAGGTTGCGGAGTTTTCGCTCCAGTTCGACCAGCTTGCCGTATTGCAGTTCGGAAGCACGTTGGTAATCGGCGGTGCGCTGTGCCTGTTCGATTTCGACGCGAGTCTGGTCGATCTCGGACTTGAGGTTGGTGATCTCCTCGATCATCGAGCGCTCGCGCTCCCACTGCGCGGTTAGTGCATCGCGGGACTCCTTGCGGTCTGCCAGCTCGGCTTCGAGATCGTCCAACCGCTTGCGGGACGCATCGTCGCGCTCCTTGCGGAGTGCTTCGCGTTCGATCTCCAGCTGCATGATCCGGCGGTTGAGTTCATCCAGCTCGACCGGCATTGAGGTGATCTCCATCCGCAGGCGGGATGCTGCCTCGTCAACCAGGTCAATCGCCTTGTCCGGCAGGAAGCGTCCACTGATGTAGCGGTTGGAGAGCACTGCCGCGGCCACCAGCGCGTTGTCCTGAATCTGGACGTTGTGGTGGACCTCGTAGCGCTCACGCAGCCCACGCAGGATGGAGATGGTGTCTTCGACAGTTGGTTCGCCGACATAGACCTGCTGGAAGCGGCGTTCGAGAGCGGCATCTTTCTCGATGTGCTTGCGGAATTCGTCGAGCGTCGTTGCACCGATGGCATGCAGCTCACCGCGGGCGAGCATCGGCTTGAGCATGTTGCTGGCGTCCATCGCGCCCTCAGCAGCGCCGGCGCCGACAACGGTATGCAGTTCGTCGATGAAGACGATGATCTTGCCTTCGGCGCTGGTGATCTCCTTGAGGACGGCCTTCAGCCGTTCCTCGAACTCACCGCGATACTTTGCGCCGGCGATCATCGCGGCGAAATCGAGCGCGATCAATCGCTGGTCGCGCAGCCCTTCCGGGACGTCGCCCCGGATGATCCGCTGGGCGAGACCCTCGACGATGGCCGTCTTGCCGACGCCAGGCTCACCGATCAGGACCGGGTTGTTCTTGGTGCGCCGGCTGAGGACCTGGATGACGCGGCGAATCTCGTCGTCGCGGCCAATTACCGGGTCGAGCTTGCCCCGGCGGGCAGCCTCGGTCAGGTCGATGCCGTACTTCTCCAGTGCTTCATACTGGGATTCCGGGTTCTGGTCGGTCACCTGGTGTGATCCTCGAATCTGGTTGAGGGCGCTCATGACGGTGTTGCGGTCAATGCCTTGCGCCTTCAGGCTCTTGACGGTCTGGTTCTGGCTGGAATCCAGCGCACCAAGCAGCAGGTGCTCGGCGCTGATGTACTGGTCGCCGAAACCGCTCATCTCGTCTTCAGCCTTCTGGAGCGCCTTACGGAAATGGCCGCTCAGGCTTGCCTCGGCCGAATACTGGAGCTTTGGTGCGTTATCGAGGTTGCGCTCGATCTCCGTGCGCACGGCTGCCGGCTGGACTCCGAGCACTTCGAATACCCTCGGTACGACTCCACCCTCCTGGGTGACCAGGGCATGGAGCAGATGGTCGATATCGAGGGTTGCGTGGCGTCGTTCTTCAGCCAACCGCTGAGCCGCCACGATGGCCTCGGTTGCTTTCTGGGTTAGTCGGTTTGGGTTCATGGCATCCTGCCCTTTCCGGAATTGGATTCAGGCGCCGGCGTTGCGGGATCGGCAGAGATCTTGAGCAACACGTCATCCAGCGCTCTGGCGATAGCGTCGTAGTCCTTACGGTTTCTGGCGAAGAGTTCATCCTGGATTGCCCGGACTGTGCGGGCGACATCGAGCGCCATTTCGACGCCGGCGAGGTTGACACCGCGCTCCTCGACCAGATGCTTGATCTGGCGAAGGCGGTCGATATCCTCACGGGAATACAGCCGCAGGTTGCCGGTCGTCCGGGATGGAGCTACAAAACCAACGCGCTCATACTTCCGGAGTGTTTGTGGATGCAGTTGCAACAGGCGTGAAGCAACGCTGATGACATAGAGTCCTTCTGAGTCGCGCATCGATCCTCCAATAGCAATCGAAGTCTAAGCATTATTGATACAGAGTATATCAGGGTTGCAGCGTGCAGGCAACATAAGACGAGGCATGATTGCCCGGTTGCGAGCCGGTTCGCAGGCACGCCCTGCATCACCTTTTCCAGCTGCTCAGGTCCATGAGGAGATCGGCGCTATCGGTGTCATCCTGAATAGTGTGACCAGTGTATCGCGACGTGTGTCCAGATGCTTTCGTAGGGGCGTCTTGCATACGCCCGGATTCAACTAATTCAGAATAGTCGAACGTACGCGAGGAAGAACGGTGTTTAGGTTGTCATCCTGAGCGAAGTCGAAGGATCTCATTCCATGCAATTTGGTGGTACCTCGAACGTTTCTTGGAAAGAGATCCTTCGACTT
>CAZRNC010000159.1:0-6602 GCA_964601285.1 uncultured Thermomicrobiales bacterium
GAACCATTTCACGGATCGTGCTGAGGACGGTAGCAGCTTCTATTGCGAGCATACAACCGCAACCAGCAGGGCGTTCTGGCGACAGGTCTCCACAACAGGGGCACGACCACCCGGCAGAGACTGCCCGGTGTCGGTTCGGGTCTCCCCATGGACCGTAGCGCACCGGGTCGCTTGGACCAAACAGATGTACAGTCGGCGTGCCGGTCGCTACTGCCAGATGTAGCGGCCCGCAATCCGGGCCGGCCACGACTGCGGCTCCCCGAAGGACTTCAATCAACAGATTCAGCGGCGTTGCGCCGGCCAGATTGACTGCCCCATCGACGCCTTCGACAACCGAACCAGCTAAACCAGACTCGGCTAGTGACCCGGTGACGACAACGCCAATGCCATCATCGAGCAGTTCCCGGGCGACAAATCGCCAGCGGCGCGCCGGCCAGAGTTTGACATCGGCTCCTGATCCGGGGTGGATGACGACATGGGGGGAGCTTATTCCGGACTCAGCGAGTGTCTGGCGAGCGGTAGCGCCCGCCGATTCGTCCACTTTGAGCGAGAGCGGTGTGAGTTCGAACAGATCACCTTCGGCTGCAATGGTCGCTGCCCGAACTGCTGCGTGGATGTCTTCCGGAATGTTGATATGGGTTGCTAATCCCGTCTGGACGCCGGTGTACACAGGTGCATAGGTTGCCATGGTCGCGGCGGTGGCTGTCCACCAATCGTCGGGGCGGAGGACATAGACCACGGCTGGCTGGATATCGGAAATCAGATCGGTGGCTTCCCTGAGCATCCGATATGGCTCGAACGGGTTTGCCCTGACACGATTCCGGTCGAATGCCGGAAATGGGAAGGTTCGGACCTCGTCAGCCGGCCACGCCTTGCGAGCGATGGCTTCCGACCAGGGACCGACAATCGCAACGATCCGTTTATCCGGAAATCTGCTCCGGAGCAGGTTCAGCGCGGGTTGAGAGAGCAGAATGTCTCCGAGGTGGTCGGGCTGGACAACCAGAATATCCTTGCCGGCCGGTACGCGCCGGTCGGGCAGCATCGGGACAACCTGCTGAACGACCGCATCACGAATGGCGTGACGGGTCCGGTTCATCATCCGGCCGCCTTCGCTGTCGCGAGGACACGGTCGATGGCCGCGTTGGCCATTGCGACGTCGATGCCGTGCGTGGATGGTCGTCCACGAAGTTGGTTGGGTTTGCGGAGATCGGCATCTGGAAGTTTCCGTGACTCCGGGACTGCAAGAATCTCGACGTTCGTTCCGCGTGGACCATAGCGTTCGGGATTGGTTGGGCCGAAGATGACGACCGACGGCGTGCCGGTTGCCGCGGCGAGGTGACTGATACCGGTATCCGTCCCCACGTAACAAGCTGCGCGCTCTATTGCTGCTGTTGCGGCCATCAGGTCGAGCTGCCCGGCAATGGAGACGCATCCAGCGTCGCCGGCCAGATCTACAACCTGTTCGCAGAGTTCGATCTCGCCAGGTCCCCCGGTCAACACTGGCGTATATCCACGGTCTCTGAACGCTCGTGCCAGCTCGGCATAGCGTTCGAGCGGCCAGCGTTTGTCCAGCATCTCGGCGCCCGGGTTCTGGGCACCGCCGGGGTGGAGAACGGCGAAGGGCCCCTGGATCGATTCCAGCACGTTTGCAGCTCGTTCGGCTGCATCCGGCCCGGGTTTGATCTCCGGTATCCGGGAGACCTCGCGTCCACCGGCCGCGATCACGGAATCGAGGTAGATGTCGATTTCGTGTTTAATGGCGTGTCCGTTTTGTTCTAGCTTCACTAATCGGTCGGGGCCTGCTGAGCGTGCGGCTGCCATAAACCAGCGGGAACGATCCAGCAGCACCAGCCAGTCGTGGCCGGCCGTCCGGAGGTTCCAGACCATACCGGGGACACGCGACGGGGTGAGCTGATCCGGTGAGAGATAGACCTGTGTGACATGCGGAGATGCTCGAAGCACCGGGGCGGAATGGCGTCCGGTGAAGGCGTGGATGTGGGCAACGGGAAACGCCGTTGCCAGCGATTCGATAGCCGGGAGTGCCATCACGCAATCTCCAATGCAGCATGGTTTCAGCACTGCAATCGTCAGTGGAACTGCACCGGTGGTGCGATCGCTCATTGTTAGATTTCGACGTCTGAAACTGCGAACATCAACTGTCCGCGGACTGCCAGTTCGCCGTCGACGGTTGCCGTTGCCGAGCCCATGCCGACTCCGCGGCGCATCTTGCCCATCTCAACCTCGAGCCGCAGTGTGTCGCCAGGGCGTACCTGTCGCTTGAATCGGACGCCGTCGATGCCGGCGAAGAAGGCGAGTTTGCCGCGGTATTCATCCATACCGAGCAGACTCACTGCGCCGACCTGGGCGAGCGCCTCAACAATCAACACCCCGGGCATCACGGGATAGCTGGGGAAATGGCCCTGGAAGAATGGCTCGTTGATGGTGACATTCTTGATGCCGACGGCACGTACCCCGTATTCAACCTCGATAATCCGGTCCACAAGCAGAAACGGGTATCGGTGGGGAATGATCGCCTGGATCTCCTGGGCATCGAGCATTGGGTGCCGTCCTGTCGTTCTCGGGCGCGGTTGCTCAGGCGGCAACAACGCTCTCAAAAAACTGTCGCCGGTGCGGTCCGACTCCTACGAATCGTACCCGTGCGCCGACCAGTTCTTCAATGCGCTTGACGTAATCACGAGCAGCTTGCGGTATCTCGTGGAGCGAAGAGGCTTCGGACGTATCCGTTTGCCAGCCAGGTAGCGTTTCGTAGACCGGTTCAACGAGGTCGTAATCATTGATCAACGCAGGCGGGGAGGTGATGACTTCACCATTCAGGCGGTAGCCGACGCAGATGTTGATTGTTTCCAGCTCGTCGAGAATGTCGAACTTGGTGAGCGCCAGTTCGCTGACACCGTTCAGGCGTGCGCTGTAGCGGGCGAGGACGGCGTCGAACCAGCCAGTGCGGCGAGGACGACCGGTGGTCGTGCCGAACTCCTGGCCGCGTTCGCGGAGCAGCTCGCCGGTCTCATCGTTCAGTTCTGTCGGGAATGCACCAGAGCCAACGCGGGTAGTGTAGGCCTTGTAGACGGCGATGATTTCATCAACCTGGGTTGGTCCAACACCGGCGCCCTGGCAGATTCCGGCCGCTGTCGGTGAGGACGATGTGACATACGGATAGCTGCCGTAATCAATATCCAGCATCACGGCCTGGGCGCCCTCCAGGAGCACCTCGTCGCCACGCTCGATTGCGTCCTGAACGATAGTCTCGGTACTGGCAATGTATGGCGCAAGTCGTTCGCCAAACGCGGCAAGTGACTCTGCAACCTCGTTCACTTCGAATGGTTCATGGCCGTAGATGCTCGTCAGAATGTCGTTCTTCTCTCGCAGGATCGGGTCCAGCCGGCGACGCAGATGCTCGGGGTCAACGATGTCGGCAACACGGATTCCGCGACGGGCTGCTTTATCGGAGTAGCAAGGGCCCATGCCACGCTGGGTCGTGCCGATGCGGTCGTCACCGCGGCGCTCTTCTTCCAAACGGTCGAGCACGGGATGGTAAGGCATCACCAAGTGACAGCGGTCGGAAATGCGCAGGCCGGAGATATCGACGCCTCGTTGCTGAACCTGGTCCAGTTCGTTCAGCAGGGTTTCCGGGTCGATGACGACGCCGGCACCGATGATGCAGATGCAACCGGGATGGAGGATGCCGGACGGGATCAGGTGGAACTTGAATACGCCGTTATCGGTGACAACTGTATGGCCGGCATTTGCGCCGCCATTTGCCCGCACCACCATTTTGGCATTGGCAGCGAGCGCGTCGATGACTTTGCCTTTGCCTTCATCGCCCCATTGACCGCCGAGCACGATTGAGACCGCCATGAACCGGCTCCAAACTCTTTTAGACACCGGAGGACCACGCGACCCTCGACCCGATGCCAACCGGGGATTGTATCATGCAACCGTTGCGGTTCTGGCCGGATTCCGAAGTTCCTGCAGTTGTTCGAACAAGCGGCGTTCTTCATCAGAGAGTCCGGTTGGAAGGTCGACTTCAACCCGGACCAGCAGGTCGCCGCGGGTGTTTGAACCCGGCTTCGATGGCCAACCCTGGCCACGCAATCTGATGACGCGGCCATTGCCGGTTTCCGCGGGAATCGTTACGGCAATGCGCTTTCCGGCTAACGTTTGGAGCACCTCTTCGCCGCCAAGCAACGCGGTGTACAACGGCACGTTCAGCGTCGCCCGGAGCGTATCTCCCTGCAGTTCATACTGCTGGTGCTTTCGAAGGGTGATCTTGAGATAGACGTCGCCCGGCTGTCCACCGTCTATGCCCGGGTAGCCTTTGCCAGCAACCCGAACGCGGGACCCGCTCCGAACGCCGGCAGGGATGTCTACTTCGATGGTGTTCCTGCTGGTTCCACCACCTGGTTCTGTGGTGGAAAGTTCGAATTGACGTTTGGTTCCGTGGAACGCTTCCTCAAGACTGATGGTGACTGGCACTTCCTGGTCTTCACCGCGGCGTGGTCTACGCCTGGTTGGGCGCGGGTCGGCCGACGGCCGTCCCCGGCCGCCACCGAAGAGCAGGTCGAAGAAGTCCGAGAATCCGCTGGCTTCCTGGCCATTGAATTCGAAGCGGACATTGCTGTGACCCATGTCGGCGTTTTGCTGGCGGAACTGACTGAACCATTCGCTGAAATCGCCGACGTCTCCGCCGCCAGGGGTGGTTTGGACGCGGCTCCAGTCGGCACCGAAACTGTCATACCGGGCACGCTTGTCAGAGTCGGACAGCACTTCATACGCTTCATTAATGGCCTTGAAGCGGTCTTCGGCGTCTGGCTCCTTGTTGATATCCGGATGATATTTCCGGGCCAGGGCGCGGTATGCCTTCTTGATTTCATCGGCATCGGCGTTCCGGTTGACACCGAGAACCTGGTAATAGTCCTTGAAGTCCATGGTCTGACCCTCTGGTGCGTCTACTTATCATAAGTAATAGTATAGACTATGAGTCGATACGACGCAAGGTGCTACGGCTCCTCAGGAGCTTGTAACAGGCGTCGCCGGTGTCGCCTGCTGCGCAATAGCCAAATGATGGCGATGACCAGCCCGATCAAAATGAGTAAAACCAGAACCGGTGCAATCAGGGCGATAATCGAGGAGCCGATGGCTGCGCCATCTTCGGCGGCGCTGACAATTGGATTGCCGACACCACCAGTCGTCGCAGTAATGGCGGGCCGGATCGCCATTTTCACCATGTGGACAACGCCGGCAACGATCAGCCCCAGCGACATTGCGAAGATCGGATTGATGAAGTCGACCTGATCGGTGCTGGCCATGAGTACGACCGCTCCGGAAGATGGGCGGACAGCGGACTGGATCAGGTCGTTCAGACTATCAACGAGTGGCACCTTGTCGGCGAACAGCTCGACAAGCAACAGGATCGCCAGGACCGCCAACCCGCCGGGGGTAGCGATGATGTCGAAGGGCGCTGCAAGGTTCACCAGACCGAAATACCGGTCGGCAATGCCAAGCGCCAGCAGCGGGATGTAGGCGTTGAGGCCCGCCGGCATTGCCAGTCCAAGGCCCATCAGGATTTCAAACATGGCTTACCCTGCCACCCTGGCTGACTCTCCTTCGGATCAGAACGCTGGCTGCGAAGGCGGTGGTGGCGGTGGCGCCGTCCCACGCTGTGCGGGAGGCATTGCGCCCTTGCCATCGATTTCGCGATACGCCTGGCCCATCGCGTGGCCGACCATAACGTAGGACAACGTTGTCGTAACGTAAACACCGACAAAACAGAGGATCAATCCGGCAGGTGCGATGACCATTGAGGCAACCAGCCAGATTACAAGCGCGACGAGCAGCGGTTTGATGCCCCGCCGGACTTCATTCAGGATTGCCGAGAAATCCAGCATCGCCGAGAAGTCATCCTTGATAGCATACCGGGCAATCGGAACCGGAAGCAGCAACGCGGCATAGACAATTGCGACAAAGAACATGCCAATACCGAGGAGTACGACCAATGCGGTCGCAGCGTCTGACCCGGATGAAGCGATGATTCCGAAGACGAAGCAGACCATCAGCACGATCAGCGGCAGGGTCCAGATCAAGGCTCCAACCCAGGCCATCAATCCCTTGACGAGATAGCCACCGAGGTCGTCCCATTCCGGCAACCGGTCGTCGATTCCGTTGTAGGTGTTGCGGATGATTTGTAGTGCCCATCCAAGGACGATTAAGCCGCCAACGAATGGTATCAGTGAGATCAGTGTGCCGATCAGTACCTTCTTGATCCACTCGGGATCATTCAGAAACGCAGTGAACGCTCGTCCAATATCCACCATTCGATCCCTTCACACAGCATCCCCGGTGAGCAAGCAACGCGTTTACATCAACTTCAAGTTACCGGTATCCATGAGCATGCTACTACCCGGGTGGACACGGGTCAAACCCGCGCCGGCGATGATCGTCCGCCCCGGACACTCCTGCCAATCCAGGCGGAAAGTAGCACAATAGCCAATCCTGCCAGGACCGCCAGCGCAATTCGTTCTGCCTGTGTCGCAGGTGAGTAGAACTGATATGGGATCAGCCTGCCGGCGAAGTCAAAACCGAGC
>CAZRNC010000160.1:0-6565 GCA_964601285.1 uncultured Thermomicrobiales bacterium
TCATCCCGCGAGACCAGATGTTTGCCGCGATGGAGGATGGCCGGTTTGATGACCGTCCTGGTTTCGTCCACCCGTTTGCCGATCCGCGGGTTGCTGCCGGCAACGGCACGGTCGGGCTGGAGATTCTCGATGATCTGCCGGATGTTGACACGGTGATTGTCCCGGTTGGTGGCGGCGGATTGCTGCTTGGCATTGCCACGGCGATCAAGGCAATGCAGCCGAACGCTCGTGTCTTTGGCGTGCAACCGGATGGCTGTGCGGCGCTCGCGGCGTCGCTGGAGGCTGGCGAGCCGTTGACAGTGGCCTGCAACTCGTTCGTCGATGGGGCAGGATCACCAGTTGCCTTCCCGGCTATCTTCCCCGCATTGCAGCGGGTGGTCGATGGCTGTCTAACGGTCAGTGACGATGCAACCCGCGAGGCGGTTCGCTTTCTCGTAACCAGGAACAAGCTCATCCCTGAGCCGGCTGGTGCGATGGCCGTTGCTGCGGCGCTGGCTCTGTCCGCATCCGAACGTGGCAAAACCGTCTGCATCATCAGCGGAGGCAGCATCAACCCCGACCTGTTGGCGGAGATCCTCCGGGCGGGATAGCATAAGATAGCGCAATTTGCGATAATTACGCTATCTACGCAATTTGCGCTGAGGAGGCCTATCATGCGAGAGAAGACCATCGCCGCCTACGAAGCCCGCCGTCAGTTTGGCAAGATGATTCGTGAGGTCGAGGTGAGCGGCGACAGCTACGTCGTTGAACGTCATGGAGAACCTGTCGCCGCTGTTGTTCCGTTGCGTGTCTACGAGCAGTGGAAGCGGCAGCGTGATGAGTTCCTGGCGATTCTGCACAAGGCACAACAGAACGCAAACATGTCCGAAGAAGAAGCCATGGAGTTGGCTCTGGACGCGGTAGCTGAGGTTCGAGCCGAGATGAAGGCAGAACGTGAGGCTAACCCCCATCTGGCATCCGCATAATGAAAGTCGTTATCGATACCAACGTGACGGTAAGTGGCGTGCTCACTCCAACCGGCACTTCTGGAAAACTCTTGGCACTCTTGACCTCAGGAGCATTCCTCTTGATCGTTTCCGACCTACTCCTTGAAGAGTATCGTCGTGTACTTGCGCGGCCATATCTTCGCGCAGAGCATAAGCTCACTGATCTTGAGATCAATTCGCTAATCGAGACGTTTCGGGCACTGGGAAAACTTGTTGAACCCGACACAACCCTACGAATTGTCCTTGCCGACCCAAAGGATGACATCTTCGTGCAGACAGCCCTCGCCGGTGAGGCCGACTACATCGTTAGTGGAGACAAACACCTTCTGGTTCCTGGTGAACATAGGGGTGTCCCGGTCGTCACCCCTGCGGCCTTCCTTGCCATTATTGGATAGAGTCCCAACTATTGCGGTGAATAGGGTATCTCTTCCTGAACTGCTGTACGGAATGTCGACGTCATATGTGTTCGATGGTCATCACTGGTAATCCGTATGTCTCCATAAACCGGAACCAGCGTATGCCATCCGCCTTCAGGATGGAAGCGGGTTGCAAAGAGATAGGTCTCACCCGGAATGAGGAGAGAGTCACCCTCAACCAGGATCATTCTCGAGAGCTTGTTGTCGTAACCGCCTTCCTGATTTACCATCACGATACCGTCTAGGGATCCTTTGATGTTCTCTTCTACCTGAACATCGAATAGCGTCCAAACGTCGTCGCCAACGCGACTGAATGTGCGCTTCTGATCGACAACCTTGCCGATGAAGATGTTGTCAACAATGCCGGAGAGTCTGCGGGGGGCGCTAATATCAGTAGCGTAACTGTTGTGGATTGTAATGTTGGACGACGCTTGTTGGCTTTCGAAGTGATCGCGTGCCACGATTGCACTGAGAATGACTACTGCGATCACGACCAACATCATGGACGTCGACATTTGGAGTCGGCCGAGTCGCATGTTGGTAGCTCCTTGCCATCCTGGAGTCACAACTGTAACATCGTTCCTGGTCATAAACCGAGGAGCACCATGAGCACGGGGATCCTGGCGGCTTGCAGGGAGTTTGCAAGCTGGTTCGCGGAAGTGAATGCAGAGACGTCTTACCGGCCGCTGTCCTGAGATCTGACGCAGATGGACAGCGGGAGTGGGCGTCTACGATGCTGCCCTCTCCCCTCGCTTTGAGGGATGATTACCCGTGCTCGACAATTCATCACCCCCAGCGCCCGTGGAAATCGGGCGCAGTATCCGGCGGTTTTACGCCTACAAACTCTCGACCGAGTTCTATTTTCTTTCGGCCATCTGGATTCTCTTTCTCCAGAGTCGTGGATTCAGCCTGACCGAAATCGGTCTGGCCGAAGCCGCGTTTCATCTTGCGCCGTTGCTGCTGGAGCTTCCATCCGGGTCGTTCGCCGATCTGGTCGGCCGGCGCTGGTCGCTGGTGCTCGGGTCGCTGCTAATCGCATTATCAGCGGCAGTGCTCTGGATGGCCGATAGCCTGCCGCTGGTGATGCTGGCGCTGTTTCTGCATGGAGCGTCATACAGTTTCCGGTCTGGCGCGGATCAGGCCTTCCTCTATGAATCGCTCGGCGAGCGACAGGGCAACTTTGCGTCGATCTTCGGCAAGCTACTGGGTGCGAGCTATCTGGTGGCGGCCGCGGCTGCGTGGATTGGCGCGGCGCTTTCCGATATCACCTACAGCCTGCCGTTTGCCCTCTCGATTGGGGTCGCACTTGGGGGCGCATGGCTGGCTGCAGGTCTGGTTGAACCACCTCGCGCCGGTGACGCCAGCGAGGGCAAACCAACCGTACGGCAGCATATGCAAGGCGCACGAAAGGCGCTGCGAGCACAGCCGGCGGTTGCAGCAATGCTAGTCTTTTCAGGCGGGTTCTGGGCGTCGGTCTCGATTGCCGGGCTGTACTTGCCGGCGGCGTTTGCCGATCGCGGTTTGAGTAATACCTTCATCGGTGGGGTGATCGCCGCGATGCTGGTGATGGATGCGATCGGGGCGATGCTGGCCGGGCGGGCTGGTCAGCGCGGACGGTTTCGCACCCAGTTGGTGATCTTCGGTGTGGTCAGCGGCCTGATGCTGGCCGGCACGGCGATATCGGTGCTCTGGATTGCGCTGGTGGCCTTCCTGCTCTCCCGGTTCATTTCGACGCTGCTCGAGCCGCTGCTCTTTGCCTGGTTCAACCGGATGCTGCCATCAGACCAGCGGGCGACGCTGCTGTCGATCGAGTCTTGGATGTTTTCGCTGACGATGATCATCGCCTTCCCGCTGGCGGGCAGAATGGCGGAGACGCTGGGCTGGGGTTGGTTATTTGTCGTTTGTGGACTTGCCGGAGCGCTCTTCTCGTTGATGGTGTTTTTCGGGGTGCTGGCTCGCGACTGGCGACGGATGCGGTTGGCCGGATAAGAGGGGACGCATTTGTTCGGATAACTGCATATACTAGAGTCCGGTCTCGCTGATCGTGAGCGGCGAGACTTGGGAGGGTTGCTTCGTGGTTGTCCGCTTGTCAGTCGCTGATACATTCCCGGACTGCCATACTCGGCAGGAGTGGTAATGGAGAGCGACCAGAATCTTGCCAAGGCTACGGTTGACTCCGGAGCGGCACCGCCGCATTTGGAGTCGAGTGCAGCGGACCGGTTTATGCGCCGGCTGTTGTTTGTCCCGGAAATCGACCCCGCATTGGCAGGTTCGGCAGAACGCCCGATTTGGACGGCGATCGTCATCACCGCTGTGCGCTGCGTCATCACCTATGTGATCATCCCGGTTGCGGTGACCGTGGTCAACTTCCTGGAAGTGCTCTCCACCCCGATTTCTATCGTGTTGTACCTGTTCGCATTCATCAACGGGATCGTTGGTGTCCGCCGGCTCTGGATTTCGAATCATGAGCTGCGTTGGCACTTTACGCTGTTCATGGCCTTCATCTTTGTGTTGCTGTTCATCATGATCGGCGGCGACATCTCCATCGCACGCCGGTAGGTTCGTTTCGCAAGCAATCAGGAAAGAACCGGCGGCCGCGAAAATAATCGGGGCCGCCGGTGTTGTCCATCCGGATTAGGTTCTGGTGGTGCTAGCCAGTCGAGGGGCCAGCCTCAAGGTTTCCGGCCTGTGGCCGGCGGACAGCGATGATGAAGGCCAGCAGTGCCAGTAAGACGATTGGCACGAGCATTCCCATGTAATCACTGGTCCGGATATGAACGCCAATCGCGCCAATCATCACAATGGCCAGACCGGCGGCGGCTGGCAATGCCCAACGGACGAATTTGACCGAGGCGATTAGCGCAAGGGCGAGTACGATTTCGACGACTCCGGTAGTGGTCCAGAGCCAGGATGCGACTTCCAGATCGTCACGCGTATCGTTGGCTCCACTGGTCAGCTTGCCGATGCCGGAGAACAGGAACATGATTCCCAGGATGATCTGGAGAACTGTTGACGCCTTTGTCATAGCGTGCTCCTTCCATGAGCTGTGGATGGACTCCACTACCCATGATACGGAGACTTCGAAGGTCATCCCAATGCGAGATCATTCGTATTTGCCTGAAGTCGCGGATTAATCCGCAGCAGCATTCTCGCTGAGCACCCGGTCGATCACCTGCTGGAAAATTTCGGCTGGCTGGGCACCGGAGACTGCCAAACGGCTATCGAAGATGAAGAACGGTACGCCGCTGATTCCCAGCTGCTCGGCTACCTGCTGGCTTTCGAAGACCTCAGCCTGTCCCTCGGTTCCTTCAAGGAACTCGCGACTCAGATCAGCATCCAGGCCCATAGCAACCGCGGTCTCGACCAGCGCATCCGGATCGCTGAGATTGACACCGTCGGTGAAGTGCGACTGGAACAGCTTGTGGACCATTTCCCATTCGAGGTCCTGGCCGGCAGCAAGCAGGATCAGCCGGTGAGCATTGATCGTGTTTGGCGAGCGGGTCATCAGATCAAAACGGAAGTCGATGCCCAGTTCGGATCCGGCATGGACGACATTCTCGAACATCTCGCTGGCACGCTCCATGCCGCCGAACTTCTCGTCGACAAATGTCTGCCAGTCTTCGCCCTCCGCCGGCATATCCGGTCGCAACTGGAACGGTTGCCAGTGTCGTTCGACCTGAATGTCCGGACGCTGATCCAGTGCTGCCTGCAAGCGCTTCTCGCCGATGTAGCACCACGGGCAAACAACGTCGGCGAAGATATCTATACGCATCATATGGCCAAATTCTCCAATCAGGGATGTGGCAGTCAACCTCTGCCAAGCCTATCGCGTTTGAGAGGGTCAGTTCGCCGGCTTCTCCTGGGTTCCCAACACATCACAGATCGGAGTTGCTCCCTGCGAACCGTGTGCGACGGCGGCGGAAAGGTTGACCTGGTCGCCGGGGCCGAAGCCATTCATCGTGAACCAGCCGGCGTTGGCCTCAATGACATAACGGTAAATGCCGGGCGCGCTGGTGGTCTCCGGATAATTGGGCGAGGTCCGGTCGGCGGCGTTCATGTCGCTGATGCCGACGATGATCCCATTGGCGTCGATCCATGCAAGTTGCAGCGGAATCTCGGTGTTGCGATTCCAGAATCCGCCCGAACCATCCGACTCGAAGACAAACAGCATCGCCTGGTTGGGCAGCATCGAATAGCGGTGCATCAGCCCACAGGTGCGGAGCGACTGGGTATCGGCGACCTCGATCTGGAGCGTCGCAGTGCGGTCTCCGTTGGTGACTTCGACCTTGACGAAATCATCATTTCCATAACGCCAGGCGTGGTAGTGCTGGCCAACATTGCCGGCCTCGACCTTCCAGCCGTCCGGATTGCCGGGTGTAAAGGTCAGCACTCGTCGTTCGAATGCCTGAACCAGTACTTCCTGTGATTGTCCACCAACGAGGATGGTTGCCCAGTATGCTTCGGTGATCGGCAGGCCGGTTGCATAGTATGGGTTCGGGAAGAGTGGTGCGATGACAAGGTTGTCGCGACCCTCACTGATCTGCCCGCTAGAGTTCATGAACTCCCAGAAGACCGACGCGGTGCGGTGGTTCGTTTCCGGCGAGAGTGGGCCTGCAGTGACATTGTGGGCTGCTGCGGTCGGGCTGGTCCCGATCGCGCCCTGCCGGGAGAGTGTTTGGTCGATGATTTCGCCTTCGTCCAGCGGTTCAGCGCCGGCAATCATCGCCAACGTCGCGTAGGTCGGACCGTTCGGGTCATTGGCATCGCCGGCAACGTTGGCAACCGACGGCCGGCGGGGCAGGAAACTGATGTCGCCAGTCTGGATCTTGCCGGACATCAACTCGACGACCAGCAGACCGTTGGTGACGTGCCACGGGTCGTTCGGGTCGCCATCCGGATCGTTCAGTTCCATCCGTGATTTGTCGAAATACTGAACAGTGCGCTGTCCGCGCGGTGCTTCGTCGTACGTTTCGGAGAGTTCTCCAGTGAAGCCCTCCGGCCCCCACATCCAGGTGCGGTCGACTTGCCCGGCGGCAACCGGCCGGTCGGTACGCTGCCAGGTGTTATCGAACGACTCGTTGGCCGGCGAATCGGCGATGCCGCGCACACAGGCGACCATCAGCAGCACCAGCGAGATGGAGAATACGGCATTCGATCGAGGGG
>CAZRNC010000161.1:0-6558 GCA_964601285.1 uncultured Thermomicrobiales bacterium
CCAGCGCACATTCGGGAGCTGTCCAGGGAATCGGACCGTCCAGCGCGAAGTCCATTTTGTAGACACCAGGGCCATAGCGAAACCGGCCCAGCCGCCGGCGATAGCCATCGGAAAAATGTTGACCGGCAAGGTTGACGAGTTGCCGCGGCGTGACATCGAAGAGAATGGCGTCGGCATCGGAGAACTCGTCGACCGATTCGACATACGCTCCGGTGGTGATCTCTCCGCCCAGTGAACGCAGGTGACCGGCGAGGGCTTCGGCGATCTGTTGGGATCCGCCGCTCGGAAATGGCCAGCCTTGTGCGTGCCCCATGCCGGCGAGGACAAGCCCCATCGCCGCGCTGGTGGCAGCGTCGAGCGGCAGGAACGAATGGGCGGCGATGCCGGCGAAGAGTCCACGGGCGGCGGTTCCGCTAAACCGGCGTTCGATAATCGACCGGGCCGACCGCAGGGCAAGCAACCCGAACGTCGTTGCCAGCCAGGGTTGGCGCACCAGCGAGCCAGGTTCGGCCATCGCGGTGACCAGTTCGTCCGCCTGCCGGGCGATCGGCTCCAGCAGTGATCTCCAGGCGTCGGCGTCCGGGCCGATGGTCTTGCCGGTTTCGTCGAAGGATTTCCAGAGGAGTGCTGCGCTGCCATCGTCGAAGGGGTGTGCCACTTCAGCGGGAGAGGAGACCCACTCCAGCCCGTGCTGGTCGAGATTGAATCCCTTGAAGACGGGAGATGCGATGCCCAGTGGATGGATCGCCGAGCAGACGTCATGTACGAAGCCTGGCAGCGTCAGTTCAGCCGATCGGGTGCCGCCACCAATCGCCGGCGCGCCCTCAACCACCCGAACCGCATGTCCGGCGGCCGCCAGCGTAATCGCCGCCGCCAACCCGTTCGGCCCGGCCCCTACGACTACCGCATCACCCATCTCGCACCGCCGGGTTCCTTCCAATGAAGACGTGGCGACATCGTACGGGAGAGGCCATGCCTCTCCCTTGGCGCGTCAGCGCCATCTCACTTGGTCAAGCCGACTTGATCCAGCGAGGCGGACCGTCCCGGTCCGAGGGAGAGGCGTGGCCTCTCCCGTACGAAGTATGCGTTACTCGAGGTGTGACAGGATGGCGTCGCCGACTTCGATGGTGGTGGCGGTGCCGCCGAGGTCGGGGGTGAGGGTTCCTCCGGCGGTGGTAGCTTCGATGGCGGACATCACCTGTGCCGCCTCTTCGGCCAGTCCGAGGTGGTCGAGCATCATCACTGCGCTCCAGACGGCGGCAATCGGGTTGGCGATGCCCTTGCCGGCGATGTCTGGCGCCGAGCCGTGTACCGGCTCGAACATGCTCGGCTTGCGGCGTTCCGGGTCGATGTTTCCGCTGGCCGCGATACCCAGACTGCCGGCGATGGCGCTGCCGAGGTCGGAGAGAATGTCACCGAAGAGATTGGATCCGACGACAACATCCAGCGTATCCGGCCGCAGGACGAAGCGGGCCGAGAGGGCATCAATCAGCCACTCTTCGGTCTCGACCTCGGGGTAGTCCGCCTTCACCCGCGCAAAGACATCATCCCAGAGGACCATGCCGTACTGCTGGGCGTTGCTTTTTGTCGCGCTGGTGACCTTCTTGCGTGGGCGGGTCATCGCCAGTTCGAATGCGTAGCGGATGATCCGCTCGCAGCCCTCTTCGGTGAAGAGCGCCGCCTGCACGGCGACTTCCTTGCCAATGCCACGTGCGGCAAGGTTGCGTCCGCCAACGCCGGCGTATTCGCCCTCGACGTTCTCGCGGACGACGATCCAGTCAATCGTCTCGGATGTGCCATTTCGCAGCGGGCTTTCGATGCCGGGCAGGAGCTTCACCGGGCGGACGCAGGCGTACTGGTCGAAGCCCTGACAGATGGCCAGCCGCAATCCCCAGAGGCTGACGTGGTCCGGCACTTCCGGCCAACCGACCGCGCCGAAGTAGATAGCGTCAAATCCTTCGAGTCGTTCCAGTCCGTCATCGTCCATCATCTTGCCGGTTTGCAGGTAGTACTCGCAGCCCCACGGGAAATGCTCGTATTCAAAGGAGAAGCGTCCGTTCGATTGCTCCGCCAGCCGGTCCAGCACCCGCAGCCCTTCCGGCACAACTTCATTGCCGATGCCATCACCGGGGATCACCGCAATACGAAATGTCTGGCTCATGAAACTCTCTATTCACCTGGGCAAGAAGCCCGCAACTTCAGGGCAAGGCAGTATAGTACGGCCCAGTAGCAGTCTGGAAATGTCGTGCCATCATCTGGTGCAGTAGCGAAATTGTGAGGGATTGCTCATCAGTTCGGTAATCAGGAGCGACCATCTCATATCGTCATCCCTCGACTTCGCTCGGGATGACGGTGGAGGAGGCTCGGGATGGCGGTAGGGGACGGGCGCAATGAATTGCGCCGCTACGTCAACGGGAACGTGGCTGATTGAAAAGTGAAGGAACTTTATATGCCGACGAATCATGTCAAGGCCGCGCTGAAGGCCGGTAAAGCGGTGACCGGGCCGATTCTTCACGAGGTGCGCTCGGCCGGGATGATCAAGTTGTTGGCGGTGGCCGGCCATGATTTTGTCTTCATTGATACCGAACATGGCCTCTATGACATGGAGACCGTTGGCAATCTGGTGCAGATGGCGCTGGCTTGCGGGGTTTGCCCGCTCGTCCGGCCGAGTGATTTGCAATATCACCTGGTCGCCCGTGCGCTCGATACCGGCGCACAGGGGGTGATCATTCCCCGGGTGCAGTCGGCAGAGGAAGCTGCGCTGGCAGTGAGCTATGTGAAATACCCGCCGCTTGGCCGGCGCGGTGCCGGTGGTGAGGCCCGGTTTGCTTTTGAGAAGCGCGGGGTTCGTGAGGGGATTGAGGAGCTGAACGATGAGACGCTGGTGATTATCCAGATCGAATCGTCCGCCGGCGTCGAGAATGTTGAGGCAATCGCTGCAACGCCGGGTGTCGATGTGATCCTGATCGGCCCGAACGACTTGTCGATCTCGTTGGGTGTACCGGGAGATTACCAGAGCGAAACCTTCACCAGTGCGATCGACCGGATTCTTGCAGCCAGCCAGTCCGCCGGGATTGCCATCGGAACGTTGACGATGAGCGGCGAGGCGACCCGGGAGTGGTACGAGCGCGGGTTCCGCTTCCTGCTCTGCAACAGCGATACCAACATGCTTGCTGAGGCAGCAGCCCGCGACGTCGCCGAGATGCGGGCGTTCATTGGAGATGAAGGTTGACGCTTCGACACCAGATGGCGTGCATGGTAGGCTCGAGTAATTCAGTGTATTTTAGTCGGGATTGAGTAATTGCACCGGGAGGATATGCATGACGGCAACCAAGGTTCCGCATAGGATCGAAACCATTGAACAGGTGCGGGAGATCATCAAGCGACCGCCCGAAGACTCTGGTGCCTGGAAGAAAGACATCGGCGTTATCGACGATTTCGCCCGTGATTTCATCCTGAAGTCTCCGTTCGCCATGCTTGCCACGTCCAGTCTGGATGGCCGGTGCGATGTCACTCCGCGTGGCGATGCTCCGGGTTTCATCAAGGTCCTCGACGAGCATCATCTGGCGATTCCTGACCGGCCCGGGAACAACCGGATCGACTCGCTGGAGAACATCCTTGAGAATCCCCACGCCGGCCTGGTGCTGATGGTGCCGCCGGTTGACGAGACGCTGAGGATCAATGGCAAAGCCCGCATTACGACGGCCCCGGAACTGCTTGAAACGATGGTCATGCAGGGCAAGGTGCCAAAGCTGGCGATTGTCATTGAGGTCGAGGAACTCTATTTCCACTGTGCCCGTGCCTTCAAGCGCGGTAAGGTCTGGGAGCCGGACACCTGGATTGAACGCTCCGAGGTGCCAACGCTGGGCCAGATTCTCCACGGCCAGATGAAGCGCGAAGACATCACCGCCGAGCAGTACGACGAAGGACTCGAAGAAGCCTACCGCCGGCTGTACTAGGCGGTACAGCGTCTGCATATCCCCGCAGGGGTAGGGGCGCATTGCAATGCGCCCGCCGGCAACGCCTCGATGTTCAGGCCGGAGTAGACCAGCCTGGATTGTCATCCTGAGCGAAGCCCATTCGGCTTCGCTCAGGGCAGGCTACACGGTGTCGAAGGATCTCTTTCCAGCCGGAGTGGTGACCGACCACGTACGTTGTGCCGCAACGCCGCTGGAGAGTCAGAAGTCTCGTGGCTCGAGGTCCCTCGACTTCGCTCGGGATGACGGTTTATATTGGGCTGCTCTGACCTAAATTGCATGGTGTCTCATGACGGACGCATGCGATGCGCCCCTACCCCCTGCCAGGGCGAGACCGTCATGCCCATTACCTGCCCGTGCCCTACAATGACGCAATCGGGACCATTGCGACATTGATGAAGGGGTGGCGGCCAGATGACGGTGGATCGGCGTGATGTGGAGACCGTTGCTGTCGGGGAAGCCGCGGAAGGGTTTCTGGTTGCGCTGGCATCGCAGGGAGTTGACTACCTCTTTCTGAATCCTGGCACTGACACCTTCCCGATTCAGGAAGCTGCAGCAAGGATGAAGGCGATGGGCCGACCCGCGCCGCAGATCGTCCTCTGCCTGTTTGAGACCGTCGCCCTGGCGGCTGCTCATGGCTATTTCGCAGTCACGGGACGGCCACAGGCGGTGCTGGTACATGTCGATGTCGGAACCCAGAACCTCGGCAGCATGGTCCACAACGCCCAGCGTGGGAGGGCTGGTGTTGTTATTGCCGCCGGACGTGCACCATATACGACCGATGCCAGCGAGCGCGGCAGCCGCAGCAGCTATATCCACTGGCTTCAGGAACAATCCGACCAGCACGGAATCGTCCGCAACTATGTGAAATGGGATTACGAACTGCGCCGGCCGGACCAGATGGGCGAGGCGGTTGCGCGTGCATTCCAGATTGCCGCCAGTGATCCTCCCGGCCCGACCTACCTGACGCTGCCCCGTGAAGTGCTGATGACCCAGGCAGGCAGTCTCAATGTTTACCAACCGGAACGTTTCCGTCCGGCGAAACTCGGCGGTGGCGATCCGGTCGCATTACGTGAGCTGGCACAGCGTCTGGTCGCGAGCGAGCGGCCACTGGTGCTGACCAGCAACAGCGGCAGGACCGAAGCCGGCTTTCACGGGCTGGTCCGGCTGGCGGAACTACTGGCGCTTCCGGTGGTGGAGTGGCGCAACCGGGCGAACTTCCCGGCAGATCACCCGCTCTATCAGGGCGACGAGGTTGCTCCACTGCTCAAGGATGCCGACCTGGTGCTGGCGCTCGACCACGATTACCCATGGATTCCAACCCTGACCCAGCCGGCGGCAGACGCATTTATCGCCCAGATCGATCTCGACCCAACCAAGCAGGATGTGCCGCTCTGGACCTTCCCGGTCGATCTGCAGATCCGGGCGGACACTGCCGTGGCGCTCGACCTGCTCGCCGATGAGGTGGATGTGTTGTTGACCGATGCACACCGCGAGCGAATCGAAGACCGCCGGCAACGGCTGACTCGCCAGCATGAACGTCTGCGGGAAGATTGGGAGCAGCGTGCGCTGGCGGATGCCGAAACCGCGCCGATCACGCCGGACTGGCTGGCCTATGCTGTTGGCCAGCTCTATGCCGAAGCGCCGGACTGCCTTTTCGTTGATGAGACGGTGACGAACAACCTGGTGACCTGGCGCAACATCCCGGTGCGGGAACCGATGAGCTGGTTTGTCAGTAGTGGTTCCGGTCTTGGTTGGGCGCTCGGCGCGGCCGTCGGGATCAAACTGGCGAGGCCGGAACGACCGGTGATCGCGCTGGTTGGTGATGGTTCGTTTGTGTTTGGCGCGCCGACCGCTGCGCTCTGGGCCGCCCAGGTGCAAAAGGCTCCTGTGCTGATCGTGATTTACAATAACACCTGCTACAACGCCACCAAGCGACCACTGGTTGCGGCCTATCCGGAAGGGTATTCCGTCCAGGCGGATGAGTTTATCGGTGTTGATCTGCTGCCTGCTCCGCGTTATGACCGCATGGCTGATGTTGTTGGCGCGTACGGTGAACGGGTGGAAGCGCCGGACGACCTGCTGCCGGCCCTCCGGCGTGGTCTTGAACGAGTTCGTGCCGGCCAGACTGCTATTCTGGATGTGCAGTTGATGCATCCTTGAGTGCAATGTCCATCGCATAAGGTTTGCATATGAACGTCGAGTTTCAGTTGGAATCCTGATGAGAAGGGCGACATTGTACGCTGGATGCCCCCGCAGGGGTAGGGGCGCATCGCATGCGTCCGTATGCAACGCCTGCCCGGTTTGGGGACGGGAACGAGCGCCGACCTGTCATTCCGACGAAGGAGGAATCCGTAACCATGGAGAGAGGACGGATCCCTCCTTTGTCGGGATGACAATCGAAGATGGTCGCTCCTGATTGCGCTATCGCGGTATCCAACGGCGGACGCATGCGATGCGCCCCTACCCCTGTGGGGGCGTGGTGCAGGACGACCGGACCGTCAGAAAACTCTAACCTGAGCACCAAGCGATCGGAGCGATTGTGACCAGCGCGATCAACGTTAGCAATCTCACCAAGACG
>CAZRNC010000162.1:0-6554 GCA_964601285.1 uncultured Thermomicrobiales bacterium
TCGAGATGACAGGTTGAGCGCCTCCGCCCTTTCTTAACTTGATGCGAATGGGGCGCATCGCATGCGTCCGTCGTTGGATACCACCAACGTTAAACCAGGAACCGGCCCGCCTGACCTGTCATCCCGACGAAGGAGGGATCCGTACTCTTGGGGTTACGGATCCCTCCTTCGTCGGGATGACAATCAAAGATGGTCGCTCCTCTATTGCGCTGTCGAGGCATCGAGCGCGGACGCATGCAATGCGCCCCTACCCCTTCGGGGGAGAGTCGAGCCTAGCCTTCGGATTCCAACTCTGCGATCCGGGACTCCACCAGGGAGACCAGCTCGCCCATCGTTTCGCTGTCGAAGACCAGCTTGGCGCCGGCGGCGGCGTAGAGGTCAGGCAGCGAGGCAGTTGCGCCGAGTGCCAACGAGTTCCGGTAGCCCTCAAGTGCGGCCTTCGGGTCTTCCAGCGAGTTGCGCCAGACCTGCAACGCACCAAACTGGGCGATGCCATATTCGATGTAATAGAAGGGAACGATGAAGATGTGCAGTTGACGGTACCAGCGGGCGATACGTTCTGACTCCAGCCCGCTCCAGTCGACGCCCTGCTCGAACCGGCTGCGAATCTCCAGCCAGGCAGCATCTCGTGCAGCGGCGTCTGCGCCCTGGCCACTGGTGTAGATCCAGTGCTGGAACGCATCAACCGAGGCGATGTGCGGCAACAGTGTCAGGACACCCTCAAGGTGCTCGATCTGAGCTCGCCGGGCATCGGCATCCGAGAAGTAGCCACCATGCTCGCGGGAGAGATAGGGCGCGGTCAGCAGTTCCATCGCCATCGAGGCGACTTCTGCCATCTCTGAACCGGGATGTCGCTGCCAGACGAGCGGCTGGTTGTGGGCTTCAAAGACGTGGAACGCGTGGCCGGCCTCATGCAGCAGGGTGCGCACATCCTCGGCAACCCCAACCGAGTTCATGAAGATAAATGGCTCGCCAGTCGCGGCAAATGCGGTGCAATAGCCTCCGGGGGCCTTGCCCTTGCGGCTGTCGAGATCCAGCAAGCGGCGTTCGATCATCTGGTCGAAGTAGCCGCCAAGGGACGGATCGACCTTGTTGAAGATCGAGACTGCACGCTCGACGAACTCGTCGATGGTGTCGAACGGATGGAGCGCGTCCCGGCCCTCCGGATCGACTTCAACGTCCCACGGGCGCAACGCATCCAGCCCCATCGCCTGGCGACGTCGCTCCAGAATCCGTGACACCGCCGGCACGACCGTTTCCTCGACTGCCGCGTGGAACCGCTCGCAGTCCTCGGGCGTATAATCGAAGCGGTTCTTCTCTCGGAATGTATAGTCGCGGAAGTTCGCAAATCCGGCATTGGCAGCGACCTGCTGGCGTAGTTCATACTGCTCGGTGAAGAGCGTCGCCAGTTCATCCCGTGCGGCAATATACGGTTCGGCCATGGCGCGGAACGCGCGTTCACGGACGTCGCGATCGGTATCCTGAAGGTATGGTGCAAGTTGGGGAATGGTCTTCTCTTCCCCATCCCAGTCAACGGTCATTGCGCCGGTCGTCTTCTGATAGCCGGCATCGAGCGTTGCCAGTTGCGACTCCAGCGGCATGTTCTCCTCGCGGAACAGCTCGACCTGGTTCCGGAACCGCCGGATCGTCGTTTCAAGATCGTCGCGGGTGTAGCCGTGCTCGAGAAGCCGGTTGGTCAACAGGACACCCTGCTCTTCGGCTTTCGGACCGATCTCGGCGGTGAAGCGCAGGTAGGTGGCTTCCTTCTCTGCGTCGGCAGTATCGGTGGTGTAATCAACTCCGGCCCGGGCGCCGGCATCGAAAAGGAACTCAACCAGGCGGGACCAATCGGCCAACCAGGACTCAACGGTATCGTCGGTCAGCGGTCGCTCGACGAGCCACTGGAAATACGGAAGCACATCATCCCAGGTCGCATTCCTGAACGCAGCAGGCGATTCCGGAAGCTGATTGATTGCCATAGTGGCGACTCTTTCTGTTTTGTCACACCCGCAGTCTGCGGCAGCGATGTTCTGCAATCCTTTGTGAATCGTAACAGGCAGCCCGCACCGGGGAGAGGGACGTCAGTACAGAAATCTTCGGTGTTCGTTAGAGAAGATTGAGTGGGCAACCATGTTCTGGGGAAAGCTACTGCTCCGCGCTCGCACGTTTGGCGTCCAGATCTACGCGCTCTTTCTCGCTGCACGCGATCCACGGACGCCCTGGCACGTCAAACTGCTTGGTATTGGGTTGGCTGCCTACCTGCTGATGCCGATCGACCTGCTCCCCGATGTCATCCCGCTGATTGGCCTGCTCGATGAGGTGATCCTTATTCCGCTCGGGTTGAAGGCGATGGCATCGCTGACTCCGCCACAGGTGCTCGCCGTTACCCAGGCAAAGGCTGCCCAATCTCCGATCGCCCATACCCGCCTCTGGCGCTGGCTAACCATTGGGCTGGCATTGCTGATCCTGCTCTGGCTGCTGATTCTGGCGTTGCTGTTCATTCTGCTGCTGCGCTGGATCTTCTGATGAGTGACGGTCGCCAGCGACAGGTATTATTCTCTACTATGAGAATGAATAGATTTCGTGGACTTCGAACATTGACGTTGATGGTGCTGGTGATGGTCTTCATCGCCGGCTGTAGTGGACCAGAAGGATCCGAGAGCCAAACGCCTGATCTTGGCGATGACAGCGTCCCGGTGGAGGTCATCAGAACCGAGACGGTAACCGGCGGCGATCCTTCACCAACCGACCCACCGGAAGCACCGACCGAGCAGCCGGCAGATCAGGAGCCAGAGCCAACCGCCACCCTGCCGGAAGAGGAACCGACCTCTCCACCCGAGGAGCCGACTGCCACAGCTACGGAGTCGCCCGAGCCAACAGCAACTGCTGAACCGACTGCGACCCAGGAGCCAACGGCAACACCGGAACCGGTCGTCATCGAGGGCAGCCTCTCCCCCGGCCACCGGATCGTCGCCTTCTACGGCCATCCAAGCACCGGCACGATGGGTATCCTCGGCGAATATTCCAAGGAAGATCTGCTGGCGATTCTGCGCGAACAGGCAGCTGAGTACGAGGCCGTTGATCCTTCAACACCGGTTATCCCGGCGTTCGAGTTGATTGCCACTGTCGCCCAACCTGACCCGCAAGATGACGGAACGTACCTGCTCTACACCGGCGACGAGTGGATTCAGGAGTATGTCGATTTCACCGCAGAGAACGACATGCTGCTCTTCCTCGATCTCCAGGTCGGTCACTCGACCATCCCGGAGCAACTGAACTGGATCTGGCATTGGCTGCAATATCCGCACGTCCATGTCGCCATCGACCCGGAATTCGCGACCGCGCCGGACCACGCACCTGGCACAATCATCGGCGGTGTCGAAGGTGGTCACATCAATATCGCCATCGAAATGCTTTCGGACCTGGTGCTGCAGAACGACCTGCCGCCGAAGGTCCTCGTCGTCCACCAGTTCGATACGGTGATGATCCGCAACAAGGAAGCGATCACTCCCATGCCGGGTGTCGATTTCGTGCTGCACATGGACGGCTGGGGCACGACCGAAGCGAAGGTCGGCAACTACCACCACTTCGTCAGCAACGAACTGGTCCAGCATGGTGGTTTCAAAATCTTCTACCGGCAGGATATTCCGGTGATGACGCCGGCCGAAGTGTTGGAGATGGGGCCGCCGGCTCCGGTCTTTATCAGCTATCAGTGAGAGCAGTTCCGACATGCGACGATGCGCCTGGGTTCCCGAGGACGATGAACTCTACACCGCCTACCACGACACCGAATGGGGCGTGCCGGTGCATGACGACGTGGCGCTCTTCGAGATGCTGACGCTGGAAGGCGCCCAGGCAGGGCTGAGCTGGATCACCGTGCTGCGCAAACGGGAGAACTACCGCCGGCTCTTCGACGGGTTTGATCCGGAGATTGTCGCCCGGTACGACGACCAGAAGGTCGCTGAACTGTTGGCCGATCCCGGCATCATCCGCAACCGGCTCAAGGTTGCTTCAACTATTGAAAACGCCCGGCAGGTGCTGGCCGTCCAGGAAGAGTTTGGCTCGTTCGACCGCTACATCTGGCAGTTCGTCGACGGTGAACCGATCGTCAACCGCTGGACATCCATCGACCAGGTGCCGGCGGTGACCCCGCTCGCTGAGACGATGTCCAAAACTCTGAAGAAGCGCGGCTTCCGCTTCGTCGGCCCGACGATCTGCTACGCCTTCATGCAAGCCACCGGCATGGTCAACGACCACACCGTTGACTGTTTCCGGTTTGAGGAGGGGTAAACAGAGCACCTTCCGGATCACGTACGGGCGCAATTCATTGCGCCCTTCTTGGAACGTCCGGCTGGCGACAGGGCGCAATGAATTGCGCCCGTACGATCGTCTCTCAACCAAGCCGCGTCGCGACCGTCAGCAGATAATCACGCGACAATCGAACCGATCCGTCAGGTGCCAGGTTCTCCTGCATCAGGGCCATCGCGTCGGCACGGACCAGCGCGCGGGTCTCGTCGTTGAAGCGACGATAGGTGTACACCGTCGGGCCGAGCGAGCGTTCGAAGAGCATCTCGAGCGCCGTCTCCGGCGAATCGACCAACCAGGGAGCATCTCCACTGGCAAACCGGAAGTCGTGGCAATAGTCAGCCAGCAGGGACTCCGCGTACTCCGGCACACCCCAGTCGTTTGGCGATGGCAACTTCCGCACACGGGATGGCAAATAGGGCGCGGTGATCGTCATCAGCCGGTGGTTCGGCCCTTCCGGCTCCCAGCAGGCAAGCGCCAGCGTCCCACCCGGTTTCAGCACCCGCGCCAGCTCATGGGCCACTGCATCGTGACGCGGCGCAAACATGCACCCAAACGTCGAGATCACTGCATCGAACGTGTTGTCCTCAAACGGCAACGCTTCAGCATCGCCATTGACGAACTCGACCGGGAATCCCGATTTACCAGCAATCTCGCGAGCATGCGCCAACAACTCCTCGGCAAAATCAACGCCAGTGACAACCGCACCACGTGCTGCTGCCGCAAATGCTGCAATGCCGGTTCCGGTGGCCACATCCAAAACGGTCATTCCAGGTTCGATGCCGGCAAACTCCAGCAGATGCTCAACCGCCGGAGCAAAACCTTCGGCAAGATCGTGATAGCCACTGCCCGGTGAGTTCCAAGCTGCCTGCTGGGCAGCTTTCAACCCGGCGACGTCTTCCGCCGAACGCCCAAACTGCTGCCCGCTCACTCTTGCAAGCCCTGTGCGGCGGCTGCTGCCATGAAGATGCCGGCCCGTTCCTCGTTCGTCACCACCAGAACAATCCGCTCCGGCAGGTTCCCGGATGCCTGGAAGCTGGCTATCGCCTCGCACATGGCGGCGGCACAATCTTCCAGCTCCAAACCTCCAACCCCGGTACCCAGCGCAGGAAATGCGACGCTGCCAACTCCGTGTTCGCTGCAGAGTTCAAGCGACCGGGTAGTAGCCGAAATCACTGAATCGCGCGACGCATAGATCTGGGTGCGGTCGGTAAAGCCCATCGCCGCGGCATGAATCATCAACCGGGCTGGTGGCAGCATCTGGCCGGCGCTGGTGACAACTGCCTGGCCCACCTCAATCGGAGCCTGGGCAAGCGCTTCCTGCTCGACCTGCTCTCCGCCAGCCCGTTTCAGTGCCCCGGCAACACCACTCCCCATCCAGAGTTCATTATTCGCCGCAACGACATAGGCTTCCGCCTGGAGCGTTTCAGTATCTGCAATGTCGGCAATGACGATCTCTATCCTGCTCATCGTTCCCCTGTTTCAGGTCCTCGTTCCATTCGTCAGCACAATAGTAAGCCAGCGCCAACAGTGCATGGGACGTTGCAAACCGATTCCACTGTTGACGACTTGCCTTGCAGGGCCTAGTATCGGCCAGTTCCACTACATGGATTCTTGCTGAGAGGAGCATACCCGCGGTGAGCACCAGCACAAGGTCTGCCCAATCTGTTTACGAGCGAATCGGTGTTCGCACCATCATCAACGCCAGCGGCGCAACGACAGCCGTTGGCGGAACGCTGATGCCTGAAGAGGTTCTTCTGGCGATGCAGGAGGCATCCAAATCCTTCGTGTTGATCGACGACCTGAACCTTGCCGTCGGCAAGCGGATCGCCGAAGCGACCGGTGCCGAGGCTGGCTATGTCACGGCTGGATCGGCCGCCGGCATGCTGCTGGCTGTGGCAGCTTGCATCTCCGGCACCGATCCGGTGAAGATCAACGCCCTGCCCCACACCGAAGGAATCCCGCACGAGGTCATCATTCACCGGGTACACCGGATCAACTACGACAACATGTTCCGCGCTGCCGGTGGCCGTCTGGTCGAAATCGGCATGCCACGTGGCACGGCTGAGTGGGAGCTTGAAACCGCGATCAACGAGAATACCGCCTGCATCGCGTTCATCGATTCCCCATCGATCGCCTGGGGCGCACTGCCGTTTGAGAAGGTCGTCGAGATCGCCCACAGGCACAACATTCCGGTCATCGTCGATGCAGCCTCAACCCTGCCACCGGTCGATCACTTGCGCCGCTGG
>CAZRNC010000163.1:0-3048 GCA_964601285.1 uncultured Thermomicrobiales bacterium
TCGCAGTGCTGCCACTACGCATTTCTGAAGCACTGGAGCAATCAGATAGCGAATACAAAAAAGCGGACCTGATCGAACTGGTGCTGGATCTCGGCCGCCGGCCGGAAGCCCGCTACCAGTATGGCGAGGAGTTCCTTTCCGACGAAGAAGTTACCCGTGAGGATCTCGCACATGTGGCTGCCCGGTTAGGGCAGTTTGGCGATGACAACCGGGCCGGGATCGAACGGACGCTCCACAGGATTTCAGCAATTCGCAACCGAAGTGGAGATATCGTCGGGTTAACCTGCCGGGTTGGCCGGGCTGTCTTCGGAACTATCGAGATCATCGAAGACCTTGTGCAATCGGGCGAGAGCATCCTGCTGCTTGGCCGGCCAGGAGTTGGCAAGACGACCATGCTCCGGGAAGTTGCCCGGGTTCTGGCTGATGACCTGCGGAAGCGGGTGGTCATCGTCGACACGTCCAACGAGATCGGTGGGGATGGGGATATCCCGCATCCTTCGATTGGCCGTTCACGGCGGATGCAGGTTCCAACACCGACGATGCAGCATGCGGTGATGATCGAAGCGGTCGAGAACCACATGCCGGAAGTGATCGTCATCGACGAAATCGGCACCGAACTGGAAGCTGCCGCCGCGCGGACGATCGCTGAACGTGGAGTCCAGCTTATCGGCACTGCCCACGGTAACACGCTGGAAAACCTGATGCTGAACCCGACACTGTCGGACCTGATCGGCGGAATCCAGTCAGTTACGCTAAGCGATGAAGAAGCCCGCCGGCGTGGAACCCAGAAGTCCATTCTGGAGCGTAAGGCGCCGCCGACGTTCACCATCATGATCGAGATTCAGGATCGTGACCGGGTGAGTGTTATCCGGGAAGTCGCCGGCGCGGTCGATGCGATCCTGCGCGGCCATGCGATTGGGCCGGAACATCGCGAACGGAATGCAGAAGGCGTCGTGGAAACCCAGGCTGCTGAAGAAGTGGCGGCGCAGGTTGAGGCTCCTCCTCGTCAGGCAACCGAGCGCCCGGTCCAGCAAGCTGCTTCGGAACCGGTCGTGACACCAGCGGCTCCGCTGGTGAACCCGTTGGCCAAGGGTCGTGGAACAACCGACCGGCCGCTACGGATCTTCCCGTTCGGAGTGAGCCGTAACCGCCTGGAGCAGGCCATCGGCACGCTCGGCATTGCTGCGATCATTGTCCGCGATCTGCCCGAAGCGGACATGGTCATCACGCTGAAGAACTACTATCGCCAACGACCGCGGCCGCTCCGTGATGCCGAATCCCGCGGTATTTCGATCTTTGTCCTGCGCTCGAACACCGTCGTTCAGATGGTGAACCTGCTTCGCGACCTGATGCGCGAAGTCCGTACTGAAGACATGATCGAAGGCAGCTTTGTTGCTGCAAAACAGGATGAGCGAGATTCGGTTACGACGGCGTTGTATGAGACTGAGGATGCGATCAACTCGGTTATGGATGGTGCGCCACCGGTCGAGTTGCGGCCACAGGCTCCCTACATCCGCCGGCTCCAGCACCAGTTGGCAGACCGCTACAACCTGGGATCGCGTAGCCGCGGTAACGAGCCGAACCGCCGGGTAGAGATCTACCGCGGGGATTCCTGATGTTTATCAGCCTCGAAGGGCCGGACGGCAGCGGCAAGACAACCCAGATCGACCTGCTTGCCGAGCGGCTCAGGACGTTGGGACATCACGTCGTCAGCACCAGAGAGCCGGGGGGAACTCCTCCCGGCGCTGCGCTGCGTACACTGCTGCTGGATACTTCCTGGGAACTCTCAGGCGTCACCGAGGCGCTGTTGATGTCAGCAGACCGTGCGGAGCATGTCCGCCAGGTAATCCGGCCGTCTCTGGATTCCGGCAGCGTTGTGATCACCGACCGCTATGCAGACTCAACGCTTGCCTATCAAGGTGGTGGGCGAGAGATAGATCTTGGGCAGCTACGCACAATTCAGCAGCTGGCAACAGGCGGACTGTTGCCGGACATTACCTTCCTGCTCGATCTGCCGGTCGAAGTCGGGTTGGAGCGCAGGCTGAGCGGCCAGGGGATCAACCGCCTCGACCGGGAAGCGCTGGAGTTTCACCAGAACGTCGCGGCAATGTTTCGTAGACTTGCTTCAGAAGAACCCGGACGTTGGCGAGTGATTGATGCGACAGCCAGCGTACAAATGGTGCATACTGCCATATGGTCGCAAGTTTCAGGGCGTCTCACGGTCAGCCAGGCTGCCCTCGCAAGAGAAGAGAGTACATGAAGCTGGTATTTTCTATCGTTCAGGGCAAGGATGCCGACGGGCTGCTGGCGGCATTGCTTGAGGAGGGTCATCGCGTTACCCAGATCAACAGCGCTGGCGGTTTCTTGCGAGAATCCAACGCTACATTCCTCATCGGCGTCGAGGATGAAGACCTCGACGGAGTGCTCCGAATCATCAAAGAGAATTGCTACACCCGTACCCAATATGTGAATCCACTACTTCCTATCATGGAACCGGGTGAGTTCTATATGCCGAATCCGGTTGAGGTGCAGGTAGGCGGCGCAGCAGTATTTATCTGCAATGTCGTCCGTTACGAACGAGTTATTGTCTAAACCCGTACCTTCCCGATTTCCGGCATAGAGAGGTTGGATCCGCTTGGAAGAAGCGTTGGCCAGAATCTTCCAGTTTTCGTTGGCTATTACCGGTGCATTTCTCGTTGCGCTCTGGTTTGCCTTGGTGGTCTGGACCTACCGGGACGTCGCTGCACGATCGCGCAACCCGGCCATGCAGATCGCATCGCTACTGATCGTGGTGCTCTTCTTCGTCCCTGGTATTGTCATCTACTTGCTCCTGCGGCCGGGTGAACGGCTCGACGAGAAGCAGCAACGGCTGATCGAAGAGGAGTATCTGGCGCAGGAGATGGAAGAGGTCGCCGGGTGTCCATCGTGTGGACATCTCGTCCGCGATGTCTGGGTCTTCTGCCCGACCTGCCGCTATCAGCTTCGCAAACCGTGCCACTCCTGCGGGAAGCTCACCGAGGTTGGCTGGGAAGTTTGCGCATTCTGCGG
>CAZRNC010000163.1:3148-6545 GCA_964601285.1 uncultured Thermomicrobiales bacterium
TTGAACTTGCTCCGGAACGCCTCGTAGAAGTTCATGCCTTCCATCAGAATCATCCGGAACGTTGCTTGCCCTGCTCCAACCAACACGATGTCGCCTCGCTGCAGGTCGGCAACGACCTTGCCATCGAGGATGAGGTGGGCCGGACGATTGTTGCTGACGACCAGTTCGATCCGGCTATCTTCCGGAACGACCAGTGTTGCCCGGATCGGCGAGTGAGCCGAGATTGGTGTCAGGGCAAACCCGCGAACTCCCGCCGTCAGAATTGGCCCGCCGGCGGCCATGCAGTAGGCGGTACTTCCCTGGGGAGATGAGACGATCATCCCGTCGCCGGGGTAGGTATTGACGTAACGGCCATCAATGTAGAGTTCGATGTCTACCATCTGGATGCCGGAACGTAGCACAACGTCGTTGATCGCCGTTCCATAGTCGTCGTTTGTGCCGTTCCGCTGCACATCGACAGCCAGCGTCGGCCCTTCCTGGTACTCATACTCACCGGCAAGTAGAAGCTCCATGACTTGCTGCCAACTGGATCGCTCGGCCATAGCCAGGAAGCCAACCGTGCCGAAGTTGATACCGAAAATCGGGATGTTGGCGAAGCGGTTGGCCAGGTGCATCATCAGGCCGTCACCGCCGAGGGCGATCAGTGCATCGGCTGTTGCGCCGGATTCAAGTTCCTGTTCGCTGACCACGGTTCGGCCACGGGAACGTAGCCACGCGGCCAACTCCGGACCGAATGTTTGGGCTTCCTCTTTGTCGGCCGCTGGTATTACAGCGATTCGTTGGGGTGAAACAGGCATCAGAATAGGCCAGCAATTCGTTACACTCGATCCCGGACGATCAGCCCGGGGCGTTTCCCAGAGTATAGGACGGCTCCGGCACCACAACCACCAGCAAATGCATCTGGAGAGGCGGGATCGCTTGCAACGAATTGAATCAGAACGAGTCGTGGCAGTCGTCAGAATGGACGATCTGGATGGTGCGGTCCGGATCGCCGAAGCACTGGCAGACGGAGGCGTATCGGTTGTCGAATTCACCTATACCAACCGTCATGCTGGTCGGGCGATTGAAGAGGTTCGCACCCGCCTGGGAGACCGGTGCCTGGTTGGTGCCGGCACGGTGCTCGACGCCGAGACAGCACGGGCAGCGATTCTCTCCGGAGCGCAGTTCCTGGTGACACCGACCACCAGCGCCCGGACAATCGAGGTTGCACGACGCTATGGCATTACGACGATTGTTGGAGCGTTTACGGCAACCGAGATGCTAACGGCAAGCGAGGCTGGAGCTGACTACATCAAGGTGCATCCGGCAAGTCTCGGTGGACCGCAATATTTCCGGGACATTCTTGCACCGTTGCCTCACCTGAAACTGGTTCCGAGCGGCGGCGTGACGCTGGAGACGGCCCCCGAGTTCATCAAGGCCGGTGCAGTTGCCGTGGCTGCGGGCAGCAACCTCGTTGGCCGTGGTGCGCCATCTGACGAGGGCTTGGCCGAGATCACCCGGCGTGCTGAAGCATTCAGACAGGCAGTTGCCGGCTAGTTCACTCTTGATGCGTAGTTTAAGGCTGTGTTGGTCGACATGGTAGTGGTGACGATCTCGCGGACGATGCCATCGGAGTCGATGAAGATGTGGGTCGGGAAGCTGCGCACCCGGTATTTGCCGGAGATAGCGAGACGATCCGGGTCGGAAAGCACGGTGAACTCCATGCCAGCCTTTTCGGCGTAGTCGAACGCGTCGCTGGAGGGTTCTTCTAGGCTGACCGCAACCAGCGCCATTCCGGACGGTTCAAGCGTGTTCCAAGCCTGGATCATGTCGGGAATCTCGGCGCGACAGGGTGGACACCAGGCTCCCCAGAAGTTCAACCAGACTGGCTGGCCGCGGAAGTCGCTCAAGTGGACAAGTTCACCGCTGGCATTGACTGCGGCAAAGTCGGGTGCTGGCTGGCCAATCTCGGGCAATCCGGTAAGGTCGCCACCCGGACGCAACATGGATATCTCAAACCGGTCGCGCACGATGACACCGGCGACTAGAATTGCAATAGCCAGGGCGATCCAGGAAAGTTTCGACGCACGCCCGGGTCTGTTTGTTGTTGCTTCGTCTGACACCTGTACTCCAGCAAGAGGCTAATTCATGGAATCCGAACCATCAGCGGACGAACGATCCGCAACTAGTCCCCGTTCAAGACTCTACAACACCAATGGGGTGATTTTGCGACGGCGGGATGTCGGCGAGTCAGACCGGATCATCGTTGTCTATACGTTGGAGCACGGGAAACGATCCTTCTCGGCGCGTGGCAGCCGCAAACCAACCAGCAAGATCGCCGGCCAGATCGAGCCGTTCAGTCAAGTAGATCTGCATGTTGCACGGACGCGGGGGCTGGACATCGTGTCCCAGGCTGTGGCCCGCAATTTCTTTCCAAACATTCGCAACAGCGAGCAAAAGATCGCCGTTGCCGGCATCGTTTCCGAACTGGTCGACTCGATGACGCCGGAAGACCAGGCGAACCGGAGCGTCTTCGACCTGCTGGTGGCAAGCCTGACCTTGCTGGACGCCGGCCACGATCCGGTGCTGATTCTGGTGGCCTACCAGTTGGGCCTGCTGCGCCATCTGGGATACCGGCCATCACTGTCTGCATGTAGTGTTTGCGACGCTGAGCTTTCGCCGGTTGAGCAGGGCTTTAGCCTGGAATCTGGCGTTGTTTGCCCCAATTGCCGGAGGAATGTTGCCAGCGTCATGCCGATTTCGACCGGTGCGTTGAAGCTCCTGCGGGCGACTGACCGGGGCGATCTAACGTCGCTCCTTCGCCTGAACATCGATCCGCGCATTGTGGACGAAGCAGACCAGTTGCTGGCTGCCTACACGCGCCACATTACCGGTCGTCCATCACGGGCGAGAGAAGTTGTGCGAGAGCTACGGTTACAATAGGGTCGGCTTCAGCCACCAGCGCAAAACGAGAGGCGGTTCCATTGTCGGCCTACCTGCACAAACAACTGGCAGATCACGAGCAAATTCGCAGGCAAGCTCATCGCCACGTCCTCTGGGTCTTGAGGAAAGCGTTTCTGATGGCGTTCGTCACGGTGGCGCTTTGGGTCGCTGCGATCATCGTTGCCTATCGCGAGATTACGTCCTACCCGGGCGTGTTGGCCGTGTTGCTCCTGTTGGGTTCACTGGTTCCCGGTGTTGTGTTTGTCATCCGCTTTCTCCGCTGGCGCAACGAGCTTTACGTGATTACCAATTACCGGATTATTCAGGTGGAAGGGATCCTCTCGAAGCGATCGCTGGACTCTTCACTGGGCCGGATCAACGATGTCGAGATGAAGCAGCCAGTACTCGGCAGGCTGTTTGACTTTGGCGACATCTACATCCTGACCGGTTCAGCCCATTCGGTGAACGATCTCCT
>CAZRNC010000164.1:0-4705 GCA_964601285.1 uncultured Thermomicrobiales bacterium
CGTCACCGCTTCTATTTCATTAATATAGGCATCGGGATCCTTGTCCGGCGCAACCATTGCCAGCGATCCGATCCAGTAGGCCTGGCTCGTGACCGTTTCCTGGGCGTAGGCAATCTGGGCGCGCGTTTGTCGCATCACCCGTTCGAATTCGTCCGGAGGTACTGGTTCAGATGCCAGCCGGTGCAACTCATCGAACACCAGTTCCTCGACTTGATCCGGTGTGCCTTCTGGAGTGAGATTCGCCGCGATCGTGAACAGATACGGATCAATGGTCAGCGAGAACGAGCTGCCCGCCGACGATGCCAGACCGCTGGAGACGAGCGACCGGTAGAGCCGGGACGAGCGCCCCAAAGTTCCGCCGGCTCCGGAGAAGCCGAACGACTTCGCTCCGGAAAGAATCGCATCGGCCACGATCAGCGCTGGTGCGTCTGGATCGCCGGCAGCCGGAGCGAGGAACGCCATCTGGAGCACCTGGTTTGGAGCAGGTCGTCGGACCGTTACCCGACGCTCTCCCTGCGGTTCCGGCTCACGGGTGCGTACCGTCGGAATCTCCGGACCCGGATCGAGTCGGCCGAAGTGTTCCTCGATTTTGGCGAAGGCTTCCTCTTCCGGAAGATCGCCGACGAAGACAGCAATGGCGTTTCGCGGTGTGTAATAGGTCTGGTAATGGCGGTAGAGATCGTCGCGGGTGATCGCCTCCAGATCAGAGAGATGGCCGATGACGCCTTGCCCGTAGGGATGTGCCAGGAATGCCGCGGCGTTTAGCTCTTCACGCAAGAAGAAGGTCGGCTGGTTCTCGTTACCCTGGCGTTCGGAGATGATGACCGTCCGCTCGCTGGCAACTTCCTCGACATCGAAGCGGGAGTTCACCATCCGGTCTGCTTCGATTTGCATCGCCAGGTCGATCCGGTCGACCGGCACAGTTTCAAAGTAGGTGGTGAAGTCGATCCAGGTGAAACCGTTCAATGAGCCGCCGGTCGCCGAGATCTGGCGAAAGACCTCGCCGGGTCCGAACTGCTGTGTCCCCTTGAACAGCATATGCTCGGCCCAGTGAGAAATGCCGGTGATCCCCGGCACCTCATTGCGTCCACCAACGCGATACCAGACCCAGAACGAACCGATCGGCACACCCGGATGCGACCGGACAATGGCCGTCAGCCCGTTGTCCAGCACCTTCCTGGCGACCGGTCGAAGCGCGGCGACAGTGGTCATGGAGCAGGTTCCTTTCGATGAGCGGCGTTACAAGTTGAGGGATGTTCTGCGACTTGAAGCGCCGCAGGAATGCTGGAATTGTCTGCAACGAGAATACCACCCGGCAGTAAGCGCGGATGGTACGGCTTTGTGCCGGAGGGAATGGTTAGACAGCTATCTGTCGAACCTGTATCGGGTGGTCTTCGACCAGGATCGGGATTTCGTCTTCGATTGCGGTTTTGATCCACAACCCGATTGCGTCTTCAGCCATCCAGAACGCCTCGTCGATACTATCGCCCTGGGTGATGAGGTCCAGTGCCGGAATCGTCGCGTAATAGACATCATCCTCAGGGTGGAAGTGAACGATGACGCTGTATTGATGCCGGGTTTCGGTGATGGCTTGCAAGGTGTTCATAGCAACCTCCGGAATTCGTCAACTAGGAGACCAGTCGGTGAGACAATGACTTGATCCCTGTCACCCGCCCCGTGTCTACAACGTGTACGGTATAATTACTTGACCTTGATAAATCATGGCATTTACGGCAGTCTCGTCGCAAATGCCGTGGTCCCACCGCCCGGAGCATTTAAGACGTGGAAATTCCAAGCCGGTTTCGAATCGTCCCGGATATTAGTCCACGATCCGTCGAGGATGATGCTGAGGTTGCGCTGGGATGGTGGTTCGAACAGCTGCTTACGCGAGTCCGTTGGTTCGCCATTCCAATTGGCCTTCTGACGGTCTGGCTGTTTCCTGTGGTTCCTGTTTGGATTCTGGTACTTCCAGCATTGGTGTTTGGACTAGGGAATACTGGCGCGATCTGGCTGCTTCGTCGACCGCCAACAGCAGAGAATTTGCATGTGGTCAAGGTCGTTGCCACATTGATCGATTGGATCGGTACGTTCGCGAGCTTGATTGCATTGAGTTCAGAACCAATGGCTGCCACACCGGCGATTCTTGTGCTTCTTACAACCACAACGACGCTCCGTTTTGGATTTGTTGGGCTTACGTTGTCCGGGATTGTCACCGTTGCGACTATTGGTGTCTTGGCGGCTGCTCAGGCGCTGCATTTTGGCGCCATCACTAGCGGTCAAGCGATCGCGTTAGTATGCACCTGGGCGATTGTGGTTGGTGTGACCATGCTGGTGACTGGAGTATTGTCCCGTGGATTCAGGATCTGGCAACTTAGCGAGCGGTCAATTCATTCTGAGGTCCGCGACACTGTGCTTCGTCTACAATATGGGTTGACGGCACGCGAATGGCAGGTCCTTAAGCTGTTGAGTGTCTACCATCTCACGTACGAAGATATTGGACGTGAGCTTTCCATCAGTGATGGTACAGTCAAGGCACACGTCAGGAACATCGGCGACAAGCTTGATGTGCGAGGACGTCATGCTGTCGTCGCCGAAGCGCACAAGCTGAACCTCTTGTCCTCCCATAGTATTCGGCGGCAAGATAGTTTGGATGAACGCTCTCATCAATAGCGTGGTGCACGCAAAATACACCCTCGGTGCATCAAAAATCAGCTCAATGGGGAATGGACTCTCTCTGTGAACGCATGCAGTATTTGACTACCCTGTATGTCAGGAGCGGCATGAGAGGAGCAACAGATGAGGCTATCTCGGTTCATCCCCATCGTCCTTCTTGCACTCATGGTGAGCGCATCAGCATTTCCCCAAGTATCTGCCAACGCAGAAGCATCGCCAATCGGATGGGTGGTACGGGACGTTACCGCTCATTCTGATTGCGTCATCTATGGCGAAAGGTTTGCCGGCGTTGATCCCGCTTCGGGGGTCATAGACGAGTGGGAAGAATCATGTCCGCCTGGGGCAGTGCTTGAGACTGTTGTGGTCTACACTCACGATGAAGCCACCTCGACGCCTGGTCTATTCATTGCCTACACAGGCAATGTTGACGATGACGAAGCGGCGCTTCAGGAAGCCAAGTCGAGTCTGTTTCCTCCTGAACCGTATGAAAATCAAACTCCACTGAGATCATGCACCGAAGGAGGTTGGTCCAAGAGCACGAGTTTCTATGCCTACGATCCGGGTCTGACGGTCTATTACAAAGTGTATTACTGGCAGATCGCTTCATGTTCAGGCGGCGTGTCAACGACCGAGATCATGATCAACCCATCCGGGACACAGAGATTCGCAAAATCGCTCTACTATGGGCAACAGGCGCATCACGGTTGCACAGAGTTGACAACCTACTATATATCGCACCCCGTGTATATCTATGGACCGTTGGGATATCTGTTCACAAACGAGACGCGCAGTGGCAACTATGCATCTTGTGTGTCGGCGTGGGGAACCTCCTATACTGGAAGTGTTTATCTCACTACGCCTTAGGAGGAAGGTGGTCAAAACGTGAAGAAGCTCATCCTACCGACGATATTGCTCTTTGCAATTGCGACTTTATCCGGATTGCCGACCCTTGCACAGCCTGGATTCGAAAGTGGCGTGTCAGCGAGAAATGACCCATGCTGGTTTGGAGCAGACGCGACCGTTATGGATAATTCAAACCAACGCCAACAATGGACGATCTCGTTCGAATTACTGGAGTCGATTCTTGGTCGTGGCGATGGATATGCCAATAGTGCGTTGACGAGGATCATGACCGGGCCACCGCAAGGGGAGCTGATGGCGATATTCGCCGTGACTGAGCCTGATGGACTCGGCGGACGAAAGATTACGAACCCTACCGGCCAGGCAGAGTTCGATCATCTCAAGTCAGTCGATGGGCTGATGGTCAGTGAGTATGGGTTGATCAGCGTGCCGTGGACTGTGATCCTGGAGGATGGTCTTCCCCAATTGCCGGCAGGCTCGACCTCTGCAACGTTTGTCTGTAGGCCGTCTTCGGACGCGAGGTCGTAGTCACAAACTTGATCCTTGTCATAGCTGCGCCGTCACTGGATCCAGTGACGGCGCGACGGCGAACTGCTGGTGATAGAGCGAGGCGTAGAGTCCATCTTCGTTCAATAATTCTTCATGGGTGCCTGCCTCAACGACCTGCCCGCGGTCGATGACGAGGATCTGGTCGGCTGCCAGGATCGTGCTGAGTCGGTGGGCAATGGCGATTGTCGTTCGGCCTCGCATCAGCTGCTCGAGTGACGCCTGGACCAGTCGTTCCGAGTGCGTGTCGAGCGCCGAGGTGGCTTCATCGAGGATCAGGATGGCAGGGTCCTTCAGGATGACCCGGGCGAGCGCCAGCCGCTGCTTTTCTCCACCGGACATCTTGTAGCCGCGCTCCCCGACGATGGTGTCGTAGCCCTCGGGAAGCTCCATGATCCGGTCGTGGATCGCAGCTGCCCGGGCGGCCGCTTCCAGTTCGGCATCGGTTGCACCCGGCTTGCCATAGGCCAGGTTCTCCCGGATGCTGGAGTGGAACAGGTACGTCTCCTGGGTGACGAAGCCGATAATCTCGCCGAGACTTTCCAGTTTGATGTCACGGATATCGTTTCCGTCGATCCGAATTGCGCCGGCAGTGACGTCGTAGAGACGTGGCAGTAGATAGGTC
>CAZRNC010000164.1:4715-6543 GCA_964601285.1 uncultured Thermomicrobiales bacterium
GCCAGCACCACTGGGACCGACAACGGCTACCAGTTCGCCGGGACGGATGCGGAGGTTGATATCGTCCAGTGCCAGGCGACGGACTGGTTGGGTTTCGCCCGCTTCCTCGTCGGCTGGCACATCATATTGGAAGCTGACGTGATCATATTCGACCTCGCCCCGGACGTTGCGTGGGTTCACCGTGATCGCACCTGGACGGTCGACAATCTCCTGGTCGAGATCAAGGTACTGGAAGATGCGGTCGAAGAGGGCGAGCGTGCCCTGCACCTCGACGTGCACGTTCAGCAGCTGTCCGAGCGGCATGTAGAGGCGGCTCTGGAGCGTGGTGAAGGCAACAATGGAACCAATGGTCAAGGCAGTGTCACCGCCGGCAATTGCTCGTCCGGCGACCCAGTAGACCAGTGCAGGTGTAATCGAAAAGAAGACCTGAATGACCATGAAGAACCAGCGACCGATCATCTGCTGGCGAATCTGCAGGCCGGCCAGCGATTCGTTCTCGGCGGCAAAGCGGTCAATGGCTTGTGTCTGCCGGCCGAAGGTCTTCGTCAGCAACACGCCGGAAACTGAAAGTGTTTCCTGCGTCGTTGAGGTCAGGTTGGCCATCGTTTGCTGGGTGAGCGCACTGATCTCTTTCCGGATGGCGCCGACCTTGCGCGTTATTAATAGAAAGACCGGAGCGATTGCCAGCGAGAGAATCGTCAGGCGGACATCAATGATCGCCATGAGGACGACGGTGCTGCCAACCGTTGCCACGTTGCTGACAATGCCGGATGCTGTGCTGGTGACGACCTGCTGGACTCCGCCGACATCGTTTGAAATACGGCTCTGGATTTCACCGGTCCGGGTTGCGGTGAAGAAGCGCAGCGGCATGCGCTGCAAATGGGCGTACAGCGCGTTGCGCAGGTCACGCATCACATTCTGACCAACAACATTGTTCAGATAGCTCTGGGCAACGCCGATCAGTCCGGAGACAATGGGTACCAGAATCATCAGGCCGACATAGAGGTTCAACCTGGACATATCGCCATTCGGAATGGCGTCATCAATAAGTAGCTTCAGCAGGTAGGGGTTGATCAACCCAAGCCCGGCTGTCACCAGAATGGCAACGAGTGCGAGGGCTACCTGTTTACGATAGGGGTCGAAGAACTTCACGACCCGCCGGAGTGTTCCCGGCCGGTGGTGCAGATCTTCCTTGTCGAACTTCGATACTAATCCGCGGCCTCCGCCGCTTCCTCTTCCTGACATAGAGTTCCTTTCTGTTTCGGTGGTCATTCCACCGCAATACTGTAATCGTCATTACATTATAACGTGAATGTTGTCGGGTTTATTCCCGGATGCCAAAGGGAAGTCTAGTCCGGATTCCCTGCGTGGGGTCGGATTGGTTTAACGAATGTTTAAAACTGGTCGTGATTTGCCTTGACAAGGGATGGTGGTGTCCGTAGAATAGCTCTTCGTCGGTCGGCGCAGCGCCCTCCACTGAGGGAGTTGAGCGGACCGAAATCATTCAGGGCGGTACACAGTGCCGGCGGGGATGATTGGGGAAAGTGGCCGGTCGCCGGCTAACTCTCACGCAGACAGTTGACAACGGCCGAATCTTTGGTAACATTGACAGGCTACGGAGGAAACGGGCACACGGCCCGCTCCACATGGCAACTGCGGATAGAGAGGCGATCGCGCACTGACCGAATGATCTGAGATTTTCTCCAGACAATTCGATTGCGCGAAGCCCGCCCGAGCGGCGGGTTTGTTTTGACCCTTTATCTGATCAATCTTGCACCTTACCAACTGAGACGTGATTTATACCTGTGAGGGTAACCGCTATTCATGG
>CAZRNC010000165.1:0-6537 GCA_964601285.1 uncultured Thermomicrobiales bacterium
GAGATCCTTCGACTTCGCTCAGGATGACAAACACACCGGCATGTACACGCCAACATGGGAAGTAGTTCGAGCAGCCGGACGCATGCGATGCGCCCTTACAAGGTTGCGAAACATCATGACACGACGCGCTAATCAGACTACTCAGGATGACAGTCTTAGTGTCGTTCTTCACTTCGTACAATCGATGATCCTGAAATGGTTGAAAAAAGTGCCTTCGTTTGCTCGCTTCACCGCAGCGGGAATCAAGTAGGGCGAATGCAAGTCACCCCTGCGCAAGCCAACCTAACTCGCCGATAGCACCAGAGTCTGGTCGGGCCGCTGACCGCGGCCCAGGCACATACGAAGACACTGACCGTTTCGTCGTATCCTTCAGGCATGGCAGCCCTCACGTCACGGCGGACGGGTGTCATCCGTTCCACTAGCAAAGGAGTTCCAAGTGCGTGACCTGATCGAGAAGGCAGTTGCCGAGCGGACCTGGGCGGTCGTCGGTGCATCTAACGATCGCAACAAATATGGCAATAAGATTTATCGTGATCTCCGGGCAGCAGGATACAAGGTTTACCCCGTCCACCCGACCGAGACAACGGTTGAAGGCGACACCGCTTACGCCTCGGTGAAGGACCTTCCTGAAACGCCCGTTGTTGTCGATGTTGTCGTGCCATCCTGGGTCGGACAGCATGTAGCGCGCGATGCTGCCGAAGCCGGCATTCCCTACTTCTGGTTGCAGCCGGGGGCAGAATCCGACGAACTGATCGAGAACGCCGGGAAGCTTGGATTGAAGGTCATCCATGATGCCTGTGCCATGGTCGAGAAGCATCGCTGGACCGACGGGTAAGCCGACGATGCTAGACTTGAACCAATACAGGTTGAACCACCAACCTCACCTGTGCCGGAACGTCTTGCCGGCACGTGACTGACGTATACGAGGCACAGAAATGGCTGAACCTGAAACCTCAGGGGATGGAAGAGACTGGGCTACGGCCGTGGCTCTTACAGTCTCAATAGGATTGCTCATCTGCGTATTTATCTGGATTGTCGTCCGGCTGGAACCGGTCATGGGTGATTTCGTGCCATCCGGAGAGCCGGCAGCTACTGCCACTCGGGAGCCATGAGAATCGGGATTCCCGATCCCTTTGCTATACTCCAGAGTCGTTACGACAGCCAATTCCACAACGACCAAACACGACTGAAGGAGTTCCTATGCAACAGGTGACAATCATTGGACTGGGCCTGATCGGTGGCTCAATCGGACTGGGGCTCCGCCGGTGGGCGACCAACGATGGAAAGCGGCAGCCGGTGCTCTCGGTCACCGGGTTCGATACCAACCTCGAACACCAGAACTATGCAAAGAAAATCAAGGCCGTCGACCGGACCGAGTGGGACCTGCCAAAAGCGATCAAGGACGCTGATCTGGTGATCGTGGCCGTTCCGCCGTTGTCAGTGCGCGGTGTCTTCCAGGCGCTGGCGGACATCCTCAAGCCGGGCGCCGTCGTGACAGATGTCACGTCGACCAAGGCAGACGTGATGCTGTGGGCCAGCGAGATGCTGCCAAAGACCATCCATTTCGTCGGTGGTCATCCGATGGCCGGCGGGTCCCGTAGTATCGAGGCGGCAGACGCCGATCTGTTCAAGAGCGCATCCTGGTGCATCGTGCCATCGGTCAATGCTGATGAGAACGCCGTCCAGACCGTGCTCGGCATGGTCAGTGCCCTCGGCGCGGAAGCGACGTTCGTCGACCCCCACGAGCACGACGGGTTTGTCGGTGCCGTCAGCCATATGCCGTTCATGCTCTCGATCGCACTGATGAACTCGGTCAGCCGTGACCCCGCCTGGCGCGACATGAAACTGCTCTCCTCAACCGGATTCCAGGACATGTCCCGGTTGGCAGGTGGTAGCGCCGAAATGCACCGTGACATCTGCTTCACCAACCGTGAAGCAATCACCAGGTGGATGCGCAGTGCCATCGTCAACCTGGAAGACATGCACCAGCTCATCGCTGCGGGCACAGAAGAAGCTGACGAGAAGCTGTACGAGCTCTTTGAAGAAGCCCGCGATGCCCGTGCAGAGTGGGCAACTGCTGAACGGCGAGGCGGTGATCTGGTTCAGAACACCGAATCCGAATTCGGAAACATTTCGATGACCGGCCAGTTCAACCAGATGCTCTTCGGTTCGATGCTCCGCCGCAAGCCGCGCCTCACCGGTGAAACGGAAGAGAAGAAGCGCCCGGCCGCTCGCCCCGACCGCGAATAGCAGCAGTTTCAAACGAATCCATAAAACGGGGCGCAATGACTTGCGCCCCGTTTTCGTTGGCCTTTTGCAGTGTTGGGATTAGGGAACGAGCGCCCATTCGCCGGGCAGGCGGTAGTGGTAGAGCGCACGGGTTGGCTCCCCGTTCTGCCATTTCCGGCCACGGTCAACCCGCAGAATCTCTGCATAGCTGTTCTGCACCTGCACGATACGCCGGGCGTTGAGGTTGAAAACGATCAGCCCGGACTGTGCCGGCTGGGTGCTGGCTGCGCGGGTCGCCTCGTTGTACACGCGGAATGGCGGAAGATCGTCTGACTCGCGTTCGGCGATCTGTCGCTCGATCGCTGCCGTGTTCCCCTTGACATTGTGCTCATCGAAGACTGAAAGTCCATTCAGCACCGACTCGACAAAAATTGAGTCGTACCGTTCCACATGAGAGAGCAGTTCGCGCAATGAGTTGGGTTCGCGGGCACAGGCTGCGACCATCATTTTCAGGGCATGGCCGGGGCCGACAAAGCTGGTCGTTGATTCTCCATCGGTCACCGTATAGCGGATTTGGGTCACGTCGTGAGTCTCCTGATTTCACCTGCCGGACGCTCCGGCACAGACAAAAAACTGTATCACAGCTCCCCCGCGGCGCCTGTTCAGCGGGTGCCAATGTCGTACACTTCCAACAGGTACAGCAGGGATACTCCGGACACTTGTCTAGCAACTATCACCCGGGAAATGCCGGTTGGCGCGTAGCCGCCAGAGGCATGCTTCATGCACGTCGCGTCTGCTCTGTTCCGTCGCCGAAAGGGCATCCACCATGACAGATAAGCGCTACAGCAAGGTCGAGCAGGAAGTCATCAATATTCTTAATGAGATGGAAGACGTTCCGCAGAACGACCCGCCATCAAACCTGGTCCAGTTTCGCCCACGGCCAAAGCCACGCCGGGTTGCGCTGCCAAAGACCCTGAAATCCAGGCCGGGCATCGTTGACAAGGTCCGTCAGTATTCAGCAGGTTCATGGCTTGGCGTCGGTATCTTTGCGCTCATCCTGACCTGGGGATTCAGCAGATTCTCGCCGGTGATCACGGCGATAGGGTTGATTCTGGCAGCCGCAGCACTGCTCGCCGCGCTCTATGTTCGACGGAGAGGAACGGGCCCAAGAGGAATCGGTCCTTCAACCGGAACCAAGCGCTGGCGAGGGCAAGACATCGAGTTCACAACACCAAAGCCAACACAAAACAAACAGTGGGATATCTGGCGAATTGGCCGGCGGAGATAGCGTCAGAATCTCACCATCCACCGTTTCGTTCAGCAGTAGACCGACAGGATCAGATGCCCAAAATCATCAGCGATGTGATCGATACCTACATTTTCAGACTGGTCAACGGCCGGGTTCAGTTTCTGGTCGTCCGGCGTCACCCTGATGTAGCCATGGGCGATACCTGGCAGTCGGTTCACGGGAAGATTTCTCCCGGGGAAACAGCAGTTGAAGCAGCCCGTCGGGAAATCACCGAACGGGTGGGGATCGATCCTGAGCGGATGTATTCAGCAGACTACATTAGCCAGTTTTACGACCACATTACCGACACGATCGTCCTTGCGCCGACCTTTGCTGCGAGAGTGCCGGCAACAACCCGTCCGCGTCTCAGCAGTGAGTACAGCGACTACGCCTGGTGTGACCTGGAAGAAACCACCGGCAGGCTGATGTGGAACGCCCAACGGTGGGCAGTGCGACACATCTACGACGTGATCGCAATGAGCGGCGCAGATGCCGAAATGTACGCACTCTAGCGACATGTACGTTCAGGTATAATTCGAGTCGTTTCCGAGGGCCTTTGGCTACCGGATATTGCCCACATCCTGAGCGGAGCATCCCACTTGCCACCATTCAAAATCGTCTCCGACATGAAGCCGACCGGAGACCAGCCTACCGCCATTGCAGAGCTTGTCCGGGGTCTCGAGGTTGGAATGAAGCGCCAGACCCTGCTCGGCGTCACCGGTTCCGGCAAGACCTTCACCATGGCGAACGTCATCGAGGCAGTCCAGCGACCGACGTTGATCCTGGCGCACAACAAAACGCTTGCAGCACAGCTCTACTCCGAGATCAAGGAGTTCTTTCCGGAGAACGCCGTTGAGTATTTTGTCTCCTACTACGACTACTATCAGCCCGAGGCGTACATTCCGAGCACCGATACCTACATCGAGAAAGATTCCTCGATCAACGAGGAGATCGATAAACTCCGGCACGCTGCGACTCGCTCATTGCGCAGCCGGGACGATGTGGTGATCGTGGCTTCGGTCTCATGTATCTACGGCCTCGGCTCACCGTCTGATTACGAAGACCAGATCGTCGTGCTCAAGCGCGGCATGATGGTCCGCCGTGACCGTGTGCTGCGCCACCTGATCGACATTCAATACGATCGCAACGATATGACCCTTGTCCGTGGAACCTTCCGGGTTCGTGGCGATACGATGGAAATCCATCCGGTTTACGACGAACTCGCGATTCGGGTGGAGTTCTTCGGTGACGAGATCGAACGTATCGTCGAGGTCGATCCGCTGACCGGGGAAATTCTTTCCGAAAAGGACAGCGTCGACATCTTCCCGGCGCGACACTTTGTCACCACATCGGACAAGCTGGCGTTGGCGATTACAGACATTGAGCAAGAGTTGAAGGAGCATCTCGCCCTGCTGGACGCGCAAGGCAAGATTCTGGAAGCAGCCCGTCTCAAACAACGCACGATGTACGACCTGGAGATGCTCCAGGAAACCGGTTATTGCGCCGGCGTCGAGAACTATTCTCGCCACCTGGCACGACGGGAAGCCGGACAGCAGCCATGGACTCTGCTCGACTACTTCCCGCCCGATTTCCTGATGATCATCGACGAATCCCACATGTCATTGCCACAGGTGCGCGGCATGTATGCCGGCGACAAGGCTCGCAAGGACATGTTGATCGAGCATGGTTTCCGGCTGCCATCTGCACGCGACAACCGGCCGCTAACCTTCGATGAGTTCCAGCGTCATCTCGATCAGTCAATCTATGTCTCGGCTACACCTGGCCCATACGAGATGGAACATTCGGAAGAGGTCATCGAGCAGGTCATCCGCCCGACCGGATTGATCGACCCGGAGATCTCGGTTCGCCCGACGAAGGGCCAAATCGACGACCTGATGCATGAAATTCACCAGCGCACGGGCCGCGGCGAACGAGTGCTGGTGACAACGCTGACCAAGAAGATGGCCGAGGATCTGTCGGATTACCTCAAAGAGTCCGGCGTCCGCACGCACTACCTGCACTCTGAAATCGACACCCTAGAGCGGATCGAGATTCTGCGTGACCTGCGGTTAGGGATTTACGATGTCGTGGTGGGCATCAACTTGCTGCGGGAAGGTCTCGACCTGCCGGAGGTTTCGATGGTTGCAATCCTCGATGCCGACAAGGAAGGCTATCTTCGCTCTACAACCTCGCTAATCCAGACGATAGGCCGAGCCGCCCGCCACGTTGAGGGCACGGTCGTCATGTATGCCGACAATATGACAGCTTCGATGAAGGCCGCGATCGACGAAACCTACCGCCGGCGTGCCATCCAGATCGCCCACAACGAGGCCAACAACATCACACCGATGACTATCGTCAAGGAGATCCGTGATCTGACGCAGCGCATCAAGATGGTTGCTGAAGAGAGTCCGGCGTATGATGCCGGATCGCCCGATGGCGTCATCGGCGAGATTCCGCCAGATGAACTCGCCCGGTTGATCAAGGATCTGGAGCGACAGATGAAGAGCGCTTCCAAACAGCTAGAGTTTGAAAAGGCAGCCCTGCTCCGTGACCAGATCGTCCACCTGCGGCGTGTGCAGGAAGTGGTGTAACTCCCGGAAGGTCTGGTGCTTACACCTTCGTGAAGCACTGCCATCCGGCTTGCGAAAGGGAATCCTGGAACAATGCAACATACACCACCGCAAGGTGGAATGAACGGCCCTTCCCCGGACGACTCGATGAACTCGAACACCCTGGCGATAGTACTTGCCGGCGTCGTGTTTGCGTTGGCAATCATTTTTGCCGGGTTCCTCATATTGCGAGACCGGGGGGATTCCGGCGAGCTAGACCTGGCGGTGGGCACCGCTACCCCGACATCCGAAACCGGAACCAGTCTCTTGACAACTCCAACTGAAGATCCTGCGAGTGGATCCCCAACACCATCCGGCTCTGTGACCGTTTCGCCTGAGGCATCGCCAACCGGCACAGTTCGAACCTTTCCCACATTGACACCAGAGCCAACCGCAACCGAGGCCCCT
>CAZRNC010000166.1:0-6523 GCA_964601285.1 uncultured Thermomicrobiales bacterium
ATGGACGCTGGGCAAACAGCTTTATCGCCGGACCGTTTGGCAGGCGGCTTGCCGAAGAAGGCTATCTCGTCTTCCTGCCAAACCCGCGCGGCGGCAGAGGACATGGTCAAGCGTTCGCCGAAGCAGTGCTTTACACGGTTGGAGACGAGGACTATCTCGACATCATGTCCGGCGTTGACCTGCTGGTTGAACAGGGATTGGCCGATCCGGAGCGCCTCGGGTGTGGTGGCTGGAGCCAGGGCGGGTTCATGACCGCCTGGATTGTCGGTCAGACTGACCGCTTCAAGGCTGGCGTCATGGGCGCCGGCATCAGCGATTGGGGCATGATGATCGCTACCAGCGACATTCCGGGTTATGAGAACCTGATGGGCGGAGGAGATCCGTACACCAGCATCGGCCCGCACTCATTCGACAAGCAGTCACCAATTTCGTACGTCCACCGCGCGACGACTCCGACACTGATTGTTCATGGCGAGAATGATGTCCGTGTGCCGGTCAGTCAGGCGGTCTTCATGCATCGTGGGCTGCGACGGTTTGGTGTCCCGACCGAACTGGTGACCTACCCGCGTGAACCGCACGGCATCCAGGAGCGTACGCACCAGCTCGACCTTCAACGCCGGGTTGCCGCCTGGTACCAACGCTGGATCCCGGTGGGGTAGGCGAAGAACACTCTGAACTGACGTTGAGGGTGCCCTCCGGTCATCTCGAGCCGCCTCCCCCGTCATCCCGAGCGAAGTCGAGGGACCTCGAGAGTCGGATCCTTCGAGGGGAGTCAAGTTCCGAGGCTCGAGATCCTTCGACAAGCTCAGGATGACGGTGGGCGAGGCTTGCTCTTTGATTGAAGACGAGTGCGTCGGCCCTTCTTTTTCGCCCAAATCCCGAAAATATGGCAGGCTAATGTCATGGAAACGACTGAACCTGTTCAACATTCGACCATCTCCAGCCCGCCGCTCAGTATCGATGGGCTGTCGAAGCGTTTCGGGAAGTTCACCGCACTGGATGATGTCTCAATCACCGTCCGGCCGGGAGAAATTGTCGGGTTGCTCGGGCCGAACGGTGCCGGGAAGAGCACGCTGATGAAGTGTGTCGCCGGCTTGCTGCGGCCAACGTCGGGGGCCGTCCATATCGGAGACGCTCCGGCGCGAAGCAGTGAAGCCAACGCCATGCTGGGCTACATCCCGGAGGTGCCATCGGTCTACGATCTGCTGACTCCCTGGGAGCACATGCAGTTCACCGCTATGGCTCACGGAATGACAGGCTGGCGCGACGACGCCGAGACCATTCTGGCGCAGTTTGATTTGGACGAGAAGCGCAACGCGCTTTGTGGAGAACTCAGCAAGGGCATGCGCCAGAAGGTGCTGATCGCCTGTGCACTTCTCCACCAACCCGCCCTCTACCTGTTCGACGAACCGACGGTCGGACTTGATCCGCAAGCTCAACGAGAGCTGACTGACCAGATGCGCCAGCTTCGCCAGAATGGCGCAGCCCTGCTGGTCAGCACACACATCCTCGCCCAGATCGAACGCCTTGCCGACCGGGCAGTCATCCTCAACCGGGGCAAGATCGTCGCATCCGGTACGCTCGACGAGCTACGCCAGATGTTCAACCTGGCATCAGACACGCCACTTGAGGATGTCTTCCTCCAGGTGACCGAATAGTGCATATCCAGCGGAGTATTCTGGCACTCGCCTACCTCCAGTACCGCATCATCGTGAACTGGATACGGCGTTCACTCCGCTCAATCGTCGTCTGGGTATTGGCCATCGGCGCGCTTGTCGTGTTTCTCACGAGCCAGGTTTTCAGCGGTGCCAGCGGTGGTAACAACGGACCACAAGGTGGAGGCGAACTCTCTTCAATCTACTTTGAAGCCGGCGCAGTGCTGATATTCCTCGGTTCTTTGCTCTTTGCTGTCTGGAAAGGGACCGGGCCTCCGCCACGGATTACCCAGGCCGAGGTGATCATGATCCTTGGGTCTCCAATCCGTACCCGCATCCAGTTTGGCTGGCTGATTTTCCGCGATATGGCTGCGCTGCTCGGTTTTATCACCGCGTTCACACTCTTTTCACTCGTCTCCTCGCTTATCCAGGCAATGACCGCCGGTGACACGTCACTGGAAGAAGTTTTCAGTTCGCCGGCAGTAACAATCTGGTTAATCATCCTGATCGGCGGTGTTACCCGCTTCACTGTCTGGGTGGCCACCGAACAGGTCGTGGCCCGTGATCCGGAAGGTGGTCATCAGCTCCGGGCTGGCATTCGCACCGGAATGATCACGATCGCTGTAGCAATTGCCGCCTGGTTGATTATCCCGGTGCTACGTTCCGGCGAGACCGGGCTTCGGGAGCGGGCCGATATGTTCGTCTACCGGGTGCTCGACCTGGCAGCATGGTCACCGCTCACCTTGCCGGCAAACATCCTGAACGAGGACTCGTCCACCTGGCTGGCACTCAGTGGGTTGGTCTTGCTGACGATCGCCATCTCCGGCTTCGGTATCTACCATGCGCGGGATTTCGTCGAACCAATTGCGATCACTGCCGAGCGATCAACCGACGCACGGGGACAATCTGTTGACGCCGGCAAGGATCTGCACTGGTCCTCGATGAGCCAACTCGGCAAGGCGCCCAGGATGTCGGTTGCGATCCCACCGTTCGGCAGCGGCCCCTGGGCACTGCTCTGGAACAGCCTCCAGCGCTGGGCACGTTATGAGGTGGCGGTTGCCGGGACCAGCCTGGTCGTGCTGGCTGCTATTGGTGTAGCAGCGGCGATTGCCGTCCGGTTCGAGATCATCGACCAGATCTGGATCTGGGGCATTGCATTGAGCATGCCGTTCTTCGGCTCCTACAATATGTTCCTCGACGAGCTACGGAAGCCGTTTATCTTCATGATGCCCGGTGCTGCCTGGAAGCGGCTGTTGGCTGCCGGCGCAACCTCGGTGCTGGATGGTACCGTCGGCGCGGCGATTCTGGTCGTCATCGCCCTCGTCCTGCGGGTGCTTTCAGTCGTTGATGGGTTGCTGATTCTGGTAGCCGCCACCGCTCTCGGATTCCTGATTCAGGCGGGCATTGGCCTGGTTCAGGTCGTCCTGCCAACGTGGATCAACAAGAGGCTGCGAACCAGCCTGACCTTTGGGATCAATACGCTGGCAGTGATGCCTGCTCTGTCTGCGACGATCGTCGGAGCGATTGCCGGCGGTAAATACACCGCCTTCTCCGCCGGCGTCGGCACCGCGTTCATCACCGGCATCATCGTCCTTGCACTGGCCGTCAAGCTGTTCGACCGGATGGAAATGCCGGGATAGTCGCAACCGGCTAACCGGTTCTTAACTTTTCCCTCACGCAACAGGAACAGGAATCCAATACAGTGTGTTGTAGACATCGGACGGTGCGATGGCGAACAGTGCAGGATCGGGTGAAATGCTGGCCTTTGCAGTCACACGCGTGCTCCGTGGATTTCTGACACTCTGGCTGGTGGTGACAGCAGTCTTTATCGGATTGCGCCTTTCCGGAGACCCGGTGACGATGATGCTCGGCTTCGAAGCATCTCCCGATGCCGTTGACAGCATGCGGGACAAGCTGGGGTTGGATGATTCGATTGGTGTCCAGTATTTCCGCTATCTGGAGATGCTGGGCAGCGGAGATTTCGGTACATCACTCCGCGAACCACGTCCGGCTGCGACGGTTGTCCTCGAACGTGTACCGGCCACAATCCAATTGGCATCAGTGTCACTTGCCATCGCTGTCGTCATCGGGATTCCTGCCGGCATCATCGCGGCGACACATCGCAACAGCCTGCTTGATCGTGGGCTAATGGCATTCGCGTTTCTCGGTCAGGCAGCGCCGGCCTTCTTCATCGGCATCCTGATGATCCTCTGCTTCAGTCTCTGGTTGCAGGTGCTACCGAGTGGTGGACGTGGAACCTGGCAGCACCTGATCATGCCGGCCATAACGCTGAGCACCTACTCAATGGCCAGCCTCGCGAGGATCACACGCTCGGCGATGCTTGATGTTGCCGGCGCCGATTTCGTCCGTACCGCCCGTGCCAAAGGGCTACGGGAACCGAGGATCGTCGTCGGTCACATGCTGAGGAATGCTGCATTGCCGGTAGTGACACTGCTCGGCATCCAGATCGGTGTAGCGATCTCCGGCGCGGTGATTACCGAGACGGTCTTTGCCTGGCCCGGCATGGGCAGATTGGCGGCAACAGCCGTGTTCCGCAGGGATTACCCGGTCATCCAGTTCGCAGTACTGCTCATCGCAACAACGGTGATCCTGGTCAACGCCGCGACTGACATTCTGTATAGCGCCATTGATCCCCGGATCCGGGTTCGCGGCGAGGCAGCATAGCAGCATGCAAACACAGGCAACATCATCCGTATCAACCCGCAGCCTTGCCAGTTCGCTGCTCACAAGCAGGGGCCGGCCACAGATGCCCCGGCTGATCGTGGCGTGCATCGTCATCCTGGCAATCATTATCGTGGCTGCACTGTTCGCACCAATCATTACGCCACACGACCCGGCATACCAGACGTTAACCGCGCGCCTGTCTCCTCCTGCCGGCTTCGAAGGAGCGTTGTCCGGGCACTTGCTGGGAACGGACCACCTCGGCCGGGACATCCTTTCACGGCTGGTCTATGGTGCGCGGGTGTCGCTCGGCATCGGAGTGCTGGGGATGACAATCGGAGCAACCGCCGGCATTCTGCTTGGCCTGCTTGCCGGGTTCCGAAAGGGAATCATTGATGAGGTGATCATGTTGCTGGTTGATGCCCAGATGGCGCTGCCGCTGGTGGTCATGGCACTCATTGCAATTGCGATATTCGGTACCGGTTTAACCGTCCTCATCCTCATTGTCAGTTTGGCCGGGTGGGACAGCCACGCACGTCTGACACGTTCGATGGTGCTGAGTGTTCGTGAACGTCAGTTTGTCCTCGCGGCGCAGGCATCGGGAGCCGGACGTGGGCGCATCATGTTCCGCCACGTGCTACCAAACATCACATCTCCGCTGATCGTGCTGGCGAGCTTCCAACTCACCGCGATCATTCTTCTGGAATCATCGCTCAGCTTTCTCGGCATCGGTGTGCAACCACCCACACCAAGCTGGGGATCGATGATCGGGGAGGGTCGAGATTTCCTCGCAACCGCCTGGTGGATTGCCGTCTTCCCCGGAATTGCCATCGTGCTCACCACGATGACGATCAGTCTTTTCGGCGACTGGCTGCGCGATGTGCTGGACCCAACACTCCAGCACCGGCAGACCAGGATACGTTCATAAGAAGGGCCTCATCTGCAATGTCTTCGAACACGTTCCCTAACAACAAACCACGTAGATTCAGCCGCAGGGCACTTGTCCGGGCTGCCGGCACATCGACTCTTTTGCTGACAACAGGCACCCTGCTGGCTGCCTGTGGAGACGATGACAGTCCAATTGCCACCATCGCGCCCACACAGCCTACAGCCACAACAGCCGCTGCCCTGGAACCAACCACAGCCACCGAGCCAACCGAAACCACGGAGCCTGTTGCCGAGCGACCGATGCTGCGAATCGGAGTCCAGGCACTGCCGGACAGCCTGGACCCATACCTGCATCTCTCGAACATTGGTACCCGCGTAACCTATTCCATCTTCGACCATCCGCTCGAACGTGAGTTTCGCGGGGGTGATCCACCGGGAACCGGGCGCGAGATTCTGCCGATGATTGCCAGCGGTTGGGAACGGATCGATGACACAACGCTGGAGCTAACACTTCGCGATGATGTCCTGTTTCACAATGGCGACAAGTTGACCGCCGAAGATGTCGTGTTTACCTTCAATCGCATGCTGGTCGATCCAGCCGCAGAGATGGTCGAGCCGGCCGGCTACATCAACACCATCACCGAAATCGAAGTGGTCGACGACCACACGCTCCGGCTGATCACGGCCGATCCCGATCCGCTTCTTGAAATGCGTCTGACCTCGTGGGCAACCTGGATTCTGCCGAAAGAGTACTTCGAGGAGGTTGGCGCCGATGCGTTTGCCCTCAATCCGGTCGGCACTGGCCCCTACAGGTTTGTTGAATTGAGACCCGACGAGATCCTGGCCCTGGATTCCCACGATGACTACTTCGGCGGCACACCGCCGGCATCGCGGGTCGAGTTCCGGGTCATCCCGGAAACATCGGGACGTGTTGCAGCACTGGTCAGCGGCGAGGTCGACATCATCACCAATATCAACCCGGACCAGATCGGGCTGATCGAGGGCAACGATGGCCTGGAAGTGCGTAGCGTGCCGCTCGCGAACTGCCATGTTCTGCGGTACAACGTCAACCATCCACAGATGGCCGACAAGCTGCTGCGCCAGGCGCTGAATCTGGCGATCAACCGCGAGCTGATCATCGAAACGCTCTGGGGCGGCAAAGCGGAGCTAATGAGAAACCACCAGTTCCGCGAGTACGGTGAACTCTTCAACCCCGATCGTCCGTACCGGGAGTTCGATCCGGACGCTGCGCGAGCACTCCTCGAACAATCCACCTATGACGGCGAGACGATCGAGTT